>JAXHVS010000132.1:0-15119 GCA_034189025.1 Bacteroidota bacterium | reverse complement strand
AAAATACATTTTTTTATTTAAATAAGAAAGTTATTTTTACGCCCATATTATTTACCGTTTGTTTTTAATAAAATACGCAATATTGAAAATACAAATTTCGTTTATTAAATAGATAACAATATTTATTAAACAACTGATATTGTGAAACACAAAACGTTTTTTCTCGTATAAACAATAGAGCAAATACCAGGATTTAAAATTTTATTAACAAATTTTTTGAAAAACATTATTATATTATTTATTTTTAGGCATTCAAAAAAAATAAACCAACATGGAAATAAAAAAATCTGATAAAGCTAATTTAGAGAAGAAAAGAAGTATCTTTCTTGAATTAGGTTACGTAATCGCTTTAGGGCTTGTACTTCTTGCTTTTGAATGGGGAACAAGGCCTAAAGGATTAGATTCCCTGGGACAAATTCAAGATATGGATGTTGAAGAGGAAATTATCCCAATAACTCGTCAAAAAAATGAACCACCTCCACCCCCTCCACCACAAACAACAGAAGTGATTAATATTGTTGAAGATGACGTGGAGATTGAAGATGAATTAATTTTAGAAGATACTGAAGCGGACCAGGAGACAGAAATTGAAATCGTTGAATTTGAAGAGGAAGAAGAAGTTGTTGAAGAAACAGACTTTTTCTTCGTTGTTGAGGACATGCCTGAATTCCAGGGACAAAGCAGTGATGCTTTCCGTACTTATATTCAACAAAACCTTAAATATCCTGTTATTGCCCAGGAAAACGGTATTAGTGGAAGAGTTTATGTGCAGTTTGACATCGGCCCTGATGGAAATGTTACCAATGCAATAGTTGTTCGTGGTGTAGACCCCTCGCTGGATAAAGAAGCTTTACGTGTGGTTAGGTCATCACCCAAATGGACTCCCGGAAAACAAAGAGGACGCCCAGTTAGAGTTCGATTTACATTCCCGATTGTATTCCAATTACAATAAATTAAAGATATTTATTAATTTCATTAATAGCCGGTTTTTGTACCGGCTATTTTTTTATCCTTCCGGGATTTTTATTCATAAAATCTTTCCAGCTGTTATAACTTTTCTCAGATTTAATTGTATTTGCCTGATAAAAGTGGCACAAGGCAGCAGCCAAACCATCCGTAGCATCCAAATTGCCTGGCATATCTTTTATTTTTAATAATTTCATTAAAAGCATAGCCACTTGTTCTTTAGAAGCGTTCCCTCTGCCTGTTATTGACATTTTAATTTTCCTTGGAGCATATTCGAAAATTGGAATTGAACGAGATAGTGCAGCAGAAATTGCTACCCCCTGGGCTCTGCCCAGTTTTAACATCGACTGAACATTTTTTCCATAAAAAGGAGCTTCAATAGCCAGTTCATCGGGATGATATTGGTCTATTAAAGAAATGATCCTTTCGAAAATAGTTTTTAATTTCGTGTAGTGATCGGAATATTTTCTTAAATCAATTATTCCTATGGCAATCATTGAGGGATTATTATCCTCTACTTTAAGTAATCCGTATCCCATAATGGTGGTTCCGGGATCAATTCCAAGAATAATTCTTTCTTTGGATATTGGTTCATTCATTATTATATCGCTCCGATTTCATCCTTAAAGTTATTATATTCAATTTTTGACATTCTAACAATCTCGCCGGCAGATTTTTTAGAGGAAAAACTTCCATTTTCAATATGGTAGAGAACTTCTTCTAAGCAAGCTTCGTTCAGGTTTCCAAAATTTTTAGTGATATCATCATCGGCGTAACTATTGGCTTGTAATCCATCATAATAATCTCCATTGCCATTTGCATTAATTATTTTAAAGGTAACAGGGACATAAGCCAAATTGCTTATATTGCTATAAAAAGAGTACATCCCTACAGGTTTACCATAAGTATCATCACCAATCAAATAAACTTCCATGTGTGGTTTTAATCCATTAATAATTGCTTCACTGGCCGATGCAGATGCTTTTGAGGTAATAAAGTAAACTTTATTTAATCGAACAGAGTTGGGTTCCTGAGCCAATTTATAGCTAAAATCTTCGTCTTTTCTTGAATTATTGTGAACATATTTTAAAAACAGTTGATCGTTCAATGCATCAGGGATAATTAATCCTGTTAGATACATAGCAACATTCATCTGTCCTCCGCCATTGTATCTCAAATCAACAATTAATTCATCAACATTTTCGGTATTAAAATAATTAAACGCCTCATCAAGCTCAGCAATTGAAGGGCCGATAAAGCTTTTAAATACTAAATAACCAACATTCTTAGTACCTGCAGTAATTACATTCCGATATAATACGGTATTCATCTCCAACAATTTTTTAGTATAGGATCGGGAAACTATGTCTCCATCCGGCGATTCTAATACAAGATGATTTGAAACACCAATTTCATCTGCTCCTAACAATTCGGTTAAATCCGAATCCTGATTAACAGACACTCCATTTATCTCTTTAATCATCCATCCACGAGTAACTCCCTCTTCAACCATATCAGAATCATCAAATAAAAATGTAATGCGTATATTTCCGTCTTTATCAGGACCATAACCGAAACCATAGCCAACATAAGTTCCTTCGTCGTAATACTGTTTAAATGCTTCTTGTGTTGTAATATAGCTCCAACGGTCTCTTGATTCATAACGCATAGCTTCGAGCAAATCGTAAGGATTAGTATAATTATCCGGATTTATATCAGGGATTGAATCTTTCCAAAAGTACCAGTAGTCCATTAAACTATAAAACTCTTCGGTTAGTTGATTATCAGAATAAATTTTCTCCTTTTCACATGAATAAACCGAAATACCCAAAATAGCCATCAGTATCCATATGAATATTCTAATAAAATTCTTTTTCATCTTTTTACTCTATTTAATTGTTGCAATAAAATTCCCGAAATAATCAAAATTAATCCGAAAATGGTTGTAATATAAATTTTTTCTCCTAAAAATATATGAATAAAAACTAAAGCACAAAATGGTGTCAGATAAATTAAATTTCCAATTTTATCTGTACGCCCGGCTAACTTTAGTGCTTTTAACCATAATACAAAAGTTATGCCCATTTCAAACAAACCAATATAAATTGCCGTATAAACACCTTCTATTTTTTGCGGAAAAACAGACGATTCCTTTATCGTTAACGCTAAAATAAAAAAAAATGCAAACGCAAAATTTAAGAATAACTTAAGAACTTCGTCTCGTTGATCTTTCATGTTATAGAGCCAAAACAAAGCCCAAACAATTGAGGTACTCAGAGCCAAAGTAACACCCAATGGATCAGCAAACTGATGATTAAACAATTTCCCTTGTGAAGAGATAAAATATACGCCTATAAAACTTACAATTAAAGCTATTAAACTTTTAAATCCGATTTTTTGTTTTAATATAGGAATAGAAAGCAATACCAAAACAATGGGCCATATAAAATTCAGCGGTTGGGCTATTTGTGCCGGAAGCAATGTATAGGCTTTAAACAAAATCACATAATACAGAAAAGGATTTAAAAACCCGAGAAACATAGAATATAAATATTGTTTCCTGGAAAACGTCTTCAGTATTTTTAATTTTTTTTGAGCCCATAAAACAAAAAATAAAAAAATTACAGCAGTAAAAGATGAGTATAATAGTAATTGAAAATAATCGACATACCTTAATCCAATTTTAAATGCCGATGCAGAGGTTCCCCAAAAAAGAATTGTTATTCCGGCATATAAATACCCTTTTTGTCTATTATTCATTCGAAAATGTTTATGTTATACTCCTGTTATTCAAGTAAATATAATTACTGTTTGTTACTTTTGTATTTCAAATTCCATGGAACCCTCAAAATTTATTACTCATAAATATATTTTTTAATTTGGTATTCGTGAACTCAGCTTCGGTTCATATCCTTGCCTGCCTGTCGGCAGACAGGTTGTCTACTTTATTGCATGAGGGTTTCATAAAAATATGATATCATTTTTAGAAATTTATAATATTACAAATTATTTTAAGATAAAAAAAGAGCGCTTAATTAGCGCCCATGCATAAAAAATATTTTAATACTTTTTAATGAATGATATCAAATCCGGTATAAGGCCTCAAAACTCCAGGAATAACAATACCATCTGAGGTTTGATTATTTTCCAGTAATGCAGCTAATATTCTTGGTAAAGCCAAAGCACTACCATTTAGGGTATGTGCTAATTTTGTCTTTTTCTCCCCTTCTTCTTTAAATCGTAATTTTAATCGGTTAGCCTGATAAGCTTCAAAATTGGAAACAGAACTTACTTCCAGCCACTTTTGCTGAGCCACAGAATATACTTCAAAATCATACGTAAGTGCAGAAGTAAAACTAATATCTCCGCCACAAAGTTTCAAAATACGATATGGAAGATTCAATGCTTTTACAAGGCTCTCCACATGATTTAACATCTCTTGTAGTGTGTCATATGATTTTTCGGGATGTTGAAACTGAACAATTTCTACTTTATCAAACTGGTGCAGGCGGTTTAATCCGCGAACATCTTTGCCGTATGAACCAGCCTCACGTCTGAAACAAGGGGTGTAAGCAGTCATTTTTATCGGAAAATCCTTTGCCGACAAAATCTCGTTACGATAAATGTTGGTTACCGGAACCTCGGCTGTAGGAATCAAGTATAGATTATCCTGGTCAACATGATACATTTGTCCTTCCTTATCGGGCAATTGCCCGGTACCAAAACCCGAATCCTCATTTACCATTAAAGGTGGAAGTACCTCTTTATATCCTGCTTCTATAGCCTGATCTAAAAAATAATTGATTAATGCCCGCTGTAATTTAGCACCTTTCCCTTTATATACAGGAAAACCACTTCCGGTTATCTTATTACCCAATTCAAAATCAATAATATCGTATTTCTTTGCCAAATCCCAATGAGGTAAAGCATCTTGAGCTAGCTCAGGTTTAGTTCCTCCGCTCTTTATTTCAATATTATCCTGTTCTCCTTTTCCTGGAGGTACTGATTCGTGTGGTATATTAGGCAGCTGAACCAATAATAAAGTTAACTCTTCTTCAATTTTATTTAATGATTCAGACTGTCTTTTAATATTTTCTTTGATTTGGGCATTTTTTTCTTTAACCTGATTTGCTTCCTCAACATTACCCCTTTTAAAAAGCTGGCCTATTTCCTTCGAGAGTTTATTTAACTCAGCCTGATTATTGTCCATACTTGTTTGGGTAGAACGTCTTTTTTTATCAAGTTTAAGAATTTGGCTGATAATTTCTGCTGCATCAAAATTTTTAATTTTCAGGCGTTCAATAATAAAGTCTCTGTTTTCCTGGATAAATCGTAAGGTTAGCATATTGGTTAAATATAATATAATAATAAGGTTTAAAATAAAAAATCTCCATATTTTTTACTAAAATTAGCAAAAACAGGAGATTCAAAATTAGGTAAAAAATATCTTAATCTTCGAAGGGAACAACCGAAACAAATGATTTATTACCTCTTCGACGTTTAAATTCAACTTTCCCATCAATTAAAGCGAATAAAGTATGGTCGTTACCAATTCCTACATTTTCGCCTGGATGATGTTTTGTTCCTCTCTGACGGACAATAATATTGCCAGCTTTAGCCGCCTGTCCTCCATACAGTTTTACTCCCAGTCGTTTACTTTCCGATTCGCGGCCGTTACGTGAACTACCTGCTCCTTTTTTATGTGCCATGTGTCAAAATATTTTTAATTAAGCAATAATGTCTTGTACCTGAATTTGGGTAAACAGCTGACGGTGTCCGTTCTTAACCTGATACCCTTTTCTTCGTTTTTTCTTAAAAACAATTACTTTATCACCTTTTTGGTGAGCCAGGATTTTAGCGGAAATTTTTGCATCTTTCACGGTAGGTTTTCCGACTTTTACCTTGCCGTCATTATCTACCAGCAAAACTTTCTCGAACTCAACAGTAGATCCTTCTTCTCCTTCTAAACGGTGAACAAAAATCTTACTATCTTTCTCTACCTTAAATTGCTGGCCTGCTATGTCAACTATTGCGTACATCTATTTAAATTTTAACCGTTTGTTACCAATTTTGGGAATGCAAAAATATAAAAGTTTCTTTGATTAACAAAAATTCAAACTCTAATTTTTTTGCTTTCTATAATTTTTTTTATACCTACCAAACGGGCAAATATATAAAAAAGCTTTCTATAAAAACCCATATCAATTAAATTAAAATTTAATAAATGATAAAATAATAAATAACTTTGTAAAAAGTTTAAAAAAGACAACATGGCTATAAAATTTTTTCATACACCTAAAAATAAAAGGTTTAATTACTCGCCTTTATATTATGATGAGCAAAAAGAGGAGTTGGAAAGAAGGGTACGTCAAATTAAAAGGGAATTGGGAGTAGAAGACTTATCCGATTCGGACAAACCTTATATTCCCAACATTAAAGGGCAAATGAGCAGTGTTTTTAAACGAAACCACAAAGAGAAAAAAAAATCCAATTTACGGCTGGCTATAATACTTGTTGTTTTACTAGCTATTATTTATTTCTTATTATTATATTAAATACGGTATTTTCATGGCAGATATCATTCAGCTTTTACCCGATTCCGTTGCTAACCAGATAGCTGCCGGAGAGGTTATACAACGACCTGCTTCGGTAGTAAAAGAATTGGCAGAAAACGCTGTAGATGCACAGGCTGATCGTATAACCGTTAATATTAAAGATGCAGGAAAAACTTTAATTCAGATCATTGATAACGGGACAGGTATGTCGGAAACCGATGCAAGGCTGGCTTTCGAGAGACACTCTACCTCCAAAATACAAAATGCAGATGATTTATTTGCTATAAAAACCATGGGATTTAGAGGAGAAGCATTAGCTTCTATCGCAGCCATTGCTCATATTGAGCTAAAAACGAAACAAGCCCACCAGGAAATTGGGACCCATATCCAAATAGAAGGCTCAAAAGTGGTAAGCCAGGAACCAACAAGTTGTTCAACTGGTTCGAATTTTGCCATAAAAAATCTTTTTTTTAATGTGCCGGCACGCAGAAAATTTTTAAAATCAAATACAGCTGAATTCGGACATATAATTAATGAGTTTCAACGGATTGCATTAGCAAACCCTGAAATTGAATTCAAGCTTTACCACAACGATTCCGAAGTTTACATTTTACCCAAATCAAACATCCGTCAACGCATTGTTACAATTTATGGTAAAAAGATCAATCAAAATCTAATCCCTTTAGAAACAAATACAAGTATTATTTCTATTAAAGGTTTTATTGGGAAACCTGAAAATGCTAAAAAAAAGGCAGGAGAACAATTCTTCTTTATCAATAGCCGATATATGCGAAATCCATATCTGAATAAGGCTATTTTAAATGCTTATGAGCAAATTTTACCACCCGATACTATCCCTTCTTATTTTTTATATTTAGAAGCTGACCCAGCCACTATTGATGTTAATATTCATCCGACCAAAACCGAAATAAAATTTGAAAACCAACAAGCTATTTGGCAAATTTTACATGCATCTGTAAAAGAGAGTTTGGGAAAAAATAATATTGTACCTTCCATTGATTTTAACCAGGAAGAAAGTTTTGATATCCCGGTAATTTCAAAAGACACCCAAATTAATACACCGAAAATAGATATCGACCCAACATTTAACCCGTTTAAAAACAATAAATTAGCAAGCAAGGGGCAAAAAAGCTCAAAATTTTCTTTAGAAAAGGATAATCTGACGAACTGGGAAAATCTTTATAAGGGTTTTGAAAAAGGAAATCAACGCGATGATGAATTTTCAGTCTTTTCTAACCTTGACACTCAAACAACTATTAATGATAACAAACAGGGAGAGAATGTTTTTCATTTTAAAAACAAATATATTTTAACGCCTGTTAAATCGGGGCTAATGATTATTGATCAAAAAAAAGCACATGAACGTATATTATTTGAAAAATTTTTACAGTCGTTACAAACCAATACTGCGGTAACACAAAAAACTTTATTTCCCAAAACCTTCGAACTAGATGCAAGAAACCATGAATTACTACTTAGCTTAAAAGACGAAATGACAGCTTTAGGTTTTGATATTGATGATTTTGGCGGGCATGCAATTATTGTAAACGGGATGCCCGCAGATTCGGGGAATCAAGAACCAGAGCAAATACTTGATAAATTTTTAAATGAATATTTAAATGGAGAAACAGATTCAAAACAATTGGCCAAAGAATCCATTGCCAAAGCTTTAGCAAAAGCTTCGGCCATAAGCTCAAATCAACCACTCACCCATGAAGAAATGCGCGAAATGATTGATCGGCTTTTTGCATGTAAACAACCTAATTATTCACCTTTTGGCAAAAAAATTGTTGCCATCATCAAAACAGAAGAGATAGAAAAACGTTTTTAAATATAAAGATTGATAAAATAAAATAAGTAATATGCACACACAATTTAATAATATTCCTCCGGTAGTTAAAAATATCATTATTATAAATGTAATCATGCTTATAGCCACCTGGGTTTTAGGCAATTCTTTCGGGGTTGAATTAACACAGATTTTAGGATTACATTATTTTAAATCTGAATTATTTCAACCTTATCAATTTGTTACCCACATGTTTATGCATGGTGGATTATGGCACTTATTTTTTAATATGTTTGCCCTGTGGATGTTTGGACGAGTTTTAGAATCTGTTTGGGGAAGCAAACGATTTTTCATCTATTTTATCGTTACAGGATTAGGCGCTGCTGTACTTCATACTCTTGTTATACACATTCAAATGGCTGGAATATTAAACGATATTAAAGCATTTAATAATACACCATCTCCCGATGCCTTAGCTATTTTAGTAAAAGGCCATTTTCCAGAATATTATTCTCAGGTATACAGCAAATTATTAGAAGGATGGTATTCAAGCCCGGATAATCCGAACTATATTGTCAGGGCAAAACAATTCTTAAACGAGTTGATCAATTTCAGAATGAATATTCCTACGGTAGGTGCTTCAGGGGCAGTATTTGGAATACTACTTGCCTTTGGTATGCTTTTCCCTAATACGCAATTAATGCTTCTATTCCCACCTATTCCTATTCGGGCTAAATATTTTGTAATCATTTACGGGGCTTTAGAATTATGGCTCGGATTAACACAACCCGGAAGTAATGTTGCACACTTTGCACATCTGGGTGGCATGTTATTTGGATTCTTTTTAATTAAATACTGGAAAAAAAGCAGGTCTAATTTTTATTAATAACTGTTAATAGCCAGGAATAAAACAAAATAAAGAAAAAACTATGGGTGTAGCCGACGAAATAAAACAATCATTTAAAAGTGGAAACACTTTAATCAAGTTATTATATATTAATATTGCTGTCTTTTTGGCAGTTAAAATTGTGGGTGTAATATTTTTCTTATTATCTGCCGATCAAACCTTTTCAATTGCTAACTGGTTTGCTGTTCCTGCCGATTTTTCAAATCTTATTTTTAAACCCTGGACTATTTTTACCTACATGTTTTTACATGTGGATTTTTTCCACATTCTGTTTAACATGCTGTGGTTTTATTGGTTTGGGATGATTTTTTTAAGCTATTTTGATGAAAAGAAATTACTAAGTCTATATCTTGTGGGTGGATTAGCAGGTGCTGCACTATATATTTTGGCATTTAATATTTTTCCTGTTTTTTCAAATGTCTTACCAGTTTCGTTTGCATTAGGAGCATCAGCATCTGTAATTGCTATTGTTATTGCCGTATCGGTTTATGCCCCCAATCATACCATTCATCTTTTATTTTTTGGCCCTGTAAAATTAAAATATATTGCTATTGTAACCATCGCAATTGATATTATAAGCATCGCATCATCAAACGCAGGTGGCCACATAGCACATCTTGGAGGAGCTTTATATGGATATTTATTTGTTCAGCAATATAAAAAAGGGAAAAACATAAATAAGGGATTCGACCGGTTTATGGATAAACTATTTACCCTTTTTAAACCAAAGCCTAAAATTAAAGTCACTTACAAAAGGCCAATGACTGACATTGAATACAATAAAGAAAAAATAAAAAAACAAAAAGACGTAGACCGCATTCTTGATAAGATTGCCAAATCGGGGTATGACAGCCTCACGAAAAAAGAAAAAGAAATTTTATTTAAAAACAGCAATTAAAATCTTTTCTATTAAAACATAATACATCTCTCCTTTTGCTTAATTAAACCATAAATTGTAATTTAGATATAAGAAACAAAAAAGATATTGATCTTGAAAAATATAATTTATAAGATATTAAAATATCTCAACATTATTTTTATAGCTGCCTTACTGCTTTCTTACCTTTCGGTTTATATAAGCCCGGCAAAAATTTGGATTTTAGCCTTTTTTGGCCTTGCCTATCCTTTTTTGCTCATTATTAACTTACTATTTTTGATCTTTTGGATAGCTAAACAAAGACTCTTCTTAATCTTTCCACTTATTGCCATTTTATCCGGATGGAATTATTTAAACACTTATATCCAAATACCAATAAACCTAAAAAATCAAAAAGAAGAACTTGTTGAACGATCATTTAATCTCTTATCTTTTAATGTCAGATCTTTTGATTTATACCAATGGAGCGAAAAAGAAACAACAAAGGATGAAATTTTTCAATTTATAAATAACGGAAATTTTTCAATCATCTGTTTTCAGGATTTTTTTACAAGAAATAAAGGAGATCTGAGTGAAACAGATATTCATAAAAAATTAAACCAACAATACCAATCGCACATAGGATACGCTGTTGAAAACACAAATCAAAATTTAGGCGTTGCAACTTACAGCAAGCATCCTATTGTAAATCAAGGCATCATTAAATTCAGCAAATCTTTTAACGTTAGTATTTTTACCGATATTGTTATAGAGGCTGACACCTTAAGAATTTTTAATATACATCTGCAATCGATCCGGTTTAATGAAGATAATTATAAATTTATTACCAACAGCAAAACACTGAAGGACGAGGAAAAGCTAAAAGAAATTAAAGATATCTCAACCCGGTTAAGAGATGCCTTTATTAAACGAGCCAACCAGGCTGAAACGCTTTCTGCATATATTCAAAAATCCCCTTACCCGGTGATTTTATGTGGCGATTTTAATGATGTTCCGGTTTCATATACCTATCAAACATTAAAGAGTAATCTTAAAGACTCTTTTGTTAGCGCAGGACAGGGAATTGGAAATACTTATATTGGCAAATTTCCTTCGTTCAGAATCGATTATATTTTTTACAGCAAAGAGTTAGAATGCAAATCATTTAATATACATAATGTAAGGCTCTCCGATCATTTTCCGTTAACCGGTGAGTTCTATTTAAAACACTAAAATGGCAGATGATTTAGGTCTATATTTCCTCCTGAAATAATAATCCCCACTTTTTTATCTTTAAATAGCTTATCATTTTCTATCACAGCAGCCAGTGGAACTGCAGAAGAAGGTTCAATAACAATCTTCATTCGCTCCCAAATCAATCGCATAGCTTCAACAATGGCTTCTTCCTTTACCGTTAATATATCATCCACATTTTCTCTAATAATTTGAAAAGTTAAAGGGCTTAAAGAAGTTAGCAACCCATCTGCTATGGTATCTGGTTTTATAGAAGGAATTAATTCTCCCTGCTTAAACGATCGGTAAGCATCATCGGCATTTAACGGTTCGGCACCCAATACTTTAATCCCTTTTTTAATCGCTTTTGCTGCAATTGAGGTGCCACTCATTAAACCGCCACCACCCACGGGTGCTATTATCACATCTAAATCAGGATAATCTTCTAAAAACTCCTTTGCTACGGTTCCCTGTCCACAAATCACATTAAAATTATGATAAGGATGAATAAAGGTAGCTCCGGTTTTTTGTTGAACAATCTCTAGTGTTTTTTCTCGAGCTTCCAGTGTAGATTCACAAAAAGTAATTTCGGCTCCATAACTTTTAACTGCTTTTTTCTTAATGGTAGGAGCACTTTCGGGCATCACAATATATGCAGGAATATCCATTTGCTGGGCAGCAAGGCTTAATGCAGCTGCATGATTGCCTGACGAATGCGTAGTAACTCCTTTTTTTGCTTCATCTGAAGTTAATTGGCGCACGGCATGGGTTGCGCCACGAAATTTAAAAGCACCAACTTTTTGAAAATTTTCACACTTAAAATATAAATGAACACCTACTATATTATTAATACCCGTTGAAGAAAGAACCGGAGTACGATGTACAAATGGCAAAATTCTTTCGTGTGCTTTTATAATATCTTCATATACCGGAATTTTATCAGTCATAACCTACGTAAATTTTTATTGAATTGTATCATTTTCTTCAATCTGCTCTTGTCCCTCTATATATTCTTCATGCTTCTTTTTAATTTCAGCAAAAAGTTCATATTCGGCAACACTTCTTACATAATCATCGGTAAAATTACAAAAATCCATAAACTCTTTGGCTTCTAATCCTTCTAATCCGGTTAGATTTTTTATTACTGTAATATTATACTTTTCATTTACATCAGCTCTTTCTTTTACATCCAAATATTTTTTAACCGCTTTCCCTTCTTTACTAAATACTGAATAAATTAATGATATCGGAGATATGATGCTTGTTGCAGGCTCTTCAACCAGTGGATATTCCAACTCTACATGCTTAAATATTTTATTGATTTGAGGATGTAGTTCGTTTTCTTTCGGCAATTCCAAATCCAGGACCTTTTGTTTAAACTCACGGTAAGTACCCAAATAAGAAATAGAAACCTCGGGAATAGCATAGGTTTTGTTCACCAATATAATTTCTACAACTGAGTCGGGATTTTGCACAGGAACCTTATATTCTTTATGTTCAAAACCAATGGCAGAAATATTTAAAACATCATTAGGGTTAACCCAGGTTTCAAAATTTCCCAAAGAATCAGTAACTACACCCTTACGTACATTAACATTTATAACATGTGCAAAAGCTACAGGATATTTTTTTTCAAGGCTTAATACTTTTCCATAAAAATAATAAGACGAGTCGGGGCTTTGGGCATACAATTTTGGAACAATCAAGATTAGCATTAAGATAAAAACAGTATATGCAAAAACAAAACTACGGTTCATTAAATGAATATTTTGTATACACAAATATATAATTCTTTCGTTGTTAGATGCAGCTATTTAACAATCTTTAACTTTATAACTGAGGTTTAAAAATCTTTTTATCAAGCTATTTTTTAGCTATCTTCGCCAAATAATATAAACATTCAACTTGTTAACGATTTTTTTGAGCTATGGAATATGCAGAGTACAAAAGTAAAATAGAACTTGCCTGGGACAACAGGCCGCTGTTAAAAAACCAGGATACACTAAGTGCTATAAATGAGATTATTGAACTACTGGATAAAGGCAAGCTCAGAGTTGCCGTTCCAACTAAAGAAGGTTGGATTGTAAACGAATGGATTAAAAAAGCGGTAATTTTGTATTTCCCAACGCAAAAAATGGAAGTGATAAAAGTAGGGCCGTTTGAGTTTCATGATAAGATTCCATTAAAAACAGGATATGATAAACTGGGTGTGCGTGTTGTTCCCCACGCTATAGCTCGGCATGGTTCTTTTGTGGCAAAAGATGTCATTATGATGCCTTCGTATGTAAATATTGGTGCTTATGTTGATTCGGGCTCCATGGTAGATACCTGGGCAACAGTGGGATCGTGCGCACAAATAGGAAAAAATGTTCATTTAAGTGGTGGTGTTGGTATAGGCGGGGTTTTAGAACCCGTACAAGCTGCACCTGTAATTATCGAAGATAACTGTTTTATTGGGTCACGATGTATTGTGGTTGAAGGAGTACATATTGAAAAAGAAGCTGTTTTGGGAGCAAATGTGGTGATCACCGGTTCAACAAAAATTATTGATGTTTCAGGTGAAAGGCCTGTTGAATATAAAGGATTTGTACCAGCCCGGTCAGTTGTAATACCAGGGACACAAACAAAAAAATTTAATGCAGGCGAATATCAGGTTCCCTGTGCATTAATTATTGGAAAAAGAAAAGAATCAACAAATCTTAAAACATCATTAAATGATGCTTTGAGAGAATACAACGTTGCTGTATAATATTTTTTTATGGTTAAATTTTTAATTATACAAACCGCCTTTATTGGTGATGTAATTCTGGCTACCCCATTAATAGAAAAATTACACCATTTTTATCCCGATTCGCAAATTGACTTTTTACTCCGTAAGGGCAATAAGGATTTATTGCGTAATCATCCTTACGTTGATAATATTATTATATGGAATAAGAAGCAGAAAAAATTAAAAAACCTGTTCTGTATTATTAAACGTATACGACAAAAAAAATACGATTATGTGATTAATCTGCAACGGTTTGCTTCTACCGGAATAATCACAGCTTTTTCCGGAGCAAAATTAACGGCCGGATTTAATAAAAATCCATTCTCGTTTACTTTTTCACGTTCTCTTAAACATGAAATAGGCAATGGTAAACACGAAGTAGAACGAAACCTTCAATTAATCGAAGAAATTACAGATTCATCATTTTATAAACCAAAACTTTATCCTACAGATGAAGATTTCGAAATTGTTTCGCAGTATAAAATGCACCCGTATATTTGTGTTGCCCCCACATCGGTGTGGTTTACTAAACAATTTCCTGCCAAGAAATGGATTGAGCTATTAAAAAACATCAAATCAGGTTACCAGATATATTTAATTGGTGGTTCGGGCGATAAAGAAGCCTGTGGTCAAATTATTGAACAAAGCGGATTAAATAATATCACTAACTTAGCCGGAGAGCTAACCTTTTTACAAACATCGGCTTTAATGCAAAATGCAGCTATGAATTATGTAAACGATTCGGCTCCAATGCATATGGCATCGGCAATGAATGCCAAAACTACTGCTGTATTTTGCTCAACTGTGCCAGCATTTGGATTTGGGCCACTTTCAGGCCATTCAAAAGTGGTTGAAACCAAAGAAAACCTGGATTGCCGGCCCTGCGGATTGCATGGATATAAAGCTTGCCCTAAAGGACATTTTAAGTGTGCTTATACCATCAAAACTGAACAACTAACATTTTAATGCATTATGGAAAAAATATCAGCAACAATTATAACCTATAACGAAGAAAAAAATAT
>JAXHVS010000131.1:0-47364 GCA_034189025.1 Bacteroidota bacterium | reverse complement strand
AAAGTATTTTCTATTTCGGGAAAAGTAGAATATTCAGGACTGGTTGAAGTAGAAATGGGAACGAAGATTCGTGATATAATTTTCCGTGTTGCCGGAGGGATTCGTAATAATAAAAGATTTAAAGCAATTCATATAGGAGGCCCTTCAGGCGGTTGCCTTACCGAAGATCATTTAGACACTTCCATTGATTTTGAATCGATTATGTTGGTTGGAGCATCTTTAGGTGCTGCTAGTTTGATTGTTTTAGATGAGGATAACTGTGTTATCGATACCGTAAAATATTTTATGGGCTACTTGCAAAAAGAAAGCTGCGGTATTTGTATCCCTTGCCGAGAAGGAACCCGAAGGATGTATGAAATTTTAGAAAATATTAGTAAACGTCCGAAAGACGAAAATGGATATGCAACCCTACAGCGTTTTAAAGGCGTTATGCAGTTGGAAACGTTGGCCGAAGTATTAAAAGATACATCTATGTGTGGTTTGGGACGAAAAGCAGCGAATCCTGTGCTTAGCACATTAAAATGGTTCCGAGACGAATATGAAGAGCATATTTTTGAGCGAAATTGTTCTGCTGGCGTTTGTCAGGAGCTACGAACCTTTGAAATTAATGTGGATGCTTGTACCGGTTGTACTTTATGTGCTAAAAAATGTCCTACAGGTGCTATCTTTGGAACACCTAAAAATGTTCATTTTATTGTTCAGGATAAATGTATAGGTTGCGGTATATGTTTTGAAACGTGTAAGTTTTCAGCTATTATCAGTCAATAACGAAAGTACTTATGTCAGTAAATATCGAAGTAAATAATAAAACAATACAAGCAAAAAAAGGAGAAACAATCCTTGAAACGTTAAACAAGAATGGGATAAAGGTGCCAACTTTATGCCGTATGGAAGGGTTTTCACCCACAGGGGCATGCCGTTTGTGTGTGGTGGAAGTGGAAGGGAAATCAGGGCTAATCCCATCTTGTTCATATCCTATTGAACAACCAATGAGAATATGGACTCATTCACCAAGAGTGATTAAAGCCCGAAAAATGTTGGTAGAATTGCTTTTGTCGAATCACCCTGACGATTGTTTGTATTGCATACGAAATGGGAATTGTGAGCTACAGGAATTGGCTGTTGAGTTAAATGTTCGTGAAAGGCGTATATCGGGTGAAAAATCTAAAAAAAACCTTGACCAGTCCAGCCCGGGAATTGTTCGTGATCCTTCAAAATGCATTTTATGTGGACGTTGTATTCGGGTTTGCGAAGAAATACAAGATGTTTCTACCTTTGATTTTATTCATCGTGGAAATTCAACGCTTGTTGATACATCGATGAGTAAGGACCTGAATTTTTCGAATTGTATAAATTGTGGGCAATGTATAATGGTTTGCCCAACTGGTGCTTTACACGAAAAAACGAGTTTTGATATTATTCAGGAAATGCTTAATAATAATGAGATAAAAGTTGTTGCACACTATTCATCTTCTGTTCCTGTATCATTGGCTAAGGAGTTAGGTTTAAAACCAGGAAAAGATTTAAACGGATTGTTAAATGCAGCACTTAAACGTATTGGGTTTGATAAAGTATTCGACAGTTCATTTGGTGCTGATGTAGCAATTTATGAGCAGTCTGCAGAATTAGCAGATCGCATAAAAAACGAAGAAAATCTACCTATGTTAAGCAGCTGTTGCCCAGGGTGGATTAAATATATGGAGCAATCACATCCTGATATGATTGATTTGGCCTCTACAACAAAATCTCCTCAACAAATTTTAGGTACACTTATTAAAGGTTATTATGCTGAGCAAGCTCAGATATCGCCTGAGAAAATATATACCATATCAATAACTCCGTGTACTGCTAAAAAGTTTGAAGCTCAACGCGAAGAAATGACACATAAAGGAGTTTCTGATATCGATCAGGTAATTACTACTCGCGAATTGATTAAATTGATTCATCTTTATGGTATTGACATCCATTCGTTAAATGAAGAATTTTCTGATGAACCTTTTAATATTCGATCATCAGCATCAAAACTTGTAAGTGTTTCTGGTGGTGTAACTGAGGCGGTAGCACGTACTCTTAACCATTTCTTAACTGAAGAAGAATTATCTCCAATCCAGATTACAAAACTAAGAGGGATAAAAAATAAAAAGGAAATTGTCCTGAAAATGGGCAAAAAAAATATAAACTTTGTAGTGGTTAGCGGATTAAAAAGTGCAAATAAAATCATAGCTGAAATACGTGAAGATAAAATTAAAGCAGATTTTATTGAAATAATGGCATGCCCCGGAGGATGTATTAATGGAGGAGGACAACCTTTTTGTAATGATGAAAAGGTGCAAAAAACGTTGATAAAAACGATTTACACTATTGATGATAAAGAAGCTATTAAAGTTGCTCATAAAAACCCTGGAGTTTTAGAATTGTATAAGGATTATTTGGATGAGCCATTAAGCCCGGTAAGTAATAAAAATTTACATACCGGATATAAAGAGAGAGAAGTATTATTGTAAAATGCAGAATGAGAAGAAATGAAAACCGGGAACTCAAATAAAAATCGTGATTTGGTATACACCCTTAAAAATCGGTGCAGGGTATGTTATACCTGTGTTCGCGAATGCCCTGCAAAAGCCATTAAGATTATAAACGGACAAGCCGAAGTATTAAACGAGCGCTGTATTGTTTGTGGTAATTGTACAAAAGTTTGCAGCCAGGGCGCAAAAGTTTTTTTGCATACTACCGATAATGTAAATGAACTTCTAAAAACAAACAGAAAGAATATTGCCATAGTAGCTCCAAGTTTCCCGGCCGAATTTGAAGAAATAACCGATTATAAAACTCTTGTTTCTATGATTCGTAAGCTGGGATTTGATGTGGTTTCTGAAGTTGCTTTTGGAGCGGATTTAGTGGCTACGCAATATCATAAGCTGGTTAATCAAGAAAATACCGATAAATGTTATATCTCATCTGATTGTCCTGCCATTGTTTCTTATATTGAACATTATCATCCTAATTTAGTATATAATCTGGCACCTATACCTTCGCCAATGGTTGCCATGTCAAGGGTAATGCGAAAAAAATATGGCGCTCAGGCCAATATTGTATTTATAGGCCCTTGTGTGGCTAAAAAAGCTGAATCGGATGAGGTGGATGAGATGATTACTTTTGCTGAGCTGCGCGAAATGTTTACCGATAATAAGATAAAACCTTTTGATGTTGAACCTACCGACTTTGATCCTCCATTAGGAGGTAAAGGGGCTGTGTTTCCTGTAAGCAGAGGATTACTGCAAACGGCTGAAATTACCGATGATGTATTACATGGAAGTATTATTGTGGCTGAAGGGAGAAATGATTTTCAGGAAGCTATAAAAGAGTTTGAAGATGGGTTAATACAATCTCAACATCTTGAACTTTTAGGTTGCGAAGGTTGTATAATGGGGCCCGGAATGACTAACAGACAAAGGCATTATGCTAAAAGAAGCCTGGTAAATAATTATGTAAAGCAAAAAATTAAAAACCTCGATCATAAAAAGTGGGAAAAAAATATTGAAACCTATCTAAAAATAGATCTTTCAGCACAGTACAAAGCACGGGAGAGGATTTTAGAAAGCCCCGAAAAGAAAAAAGTGGAAGAAGTTTTAAAGTCTATGGGCAAAAAGTCATTTAAAGATCACCTGAATTGCGGTGCTTGTGGTTATGAAACTTGTGAAGAACATGCTAAAGCCATTGTTCAGGGGTTAGCAGAAATAGAAATGTGCTTACCTTATACTATTGAAAAACTACATAAATCGGTAAACGAACTGGCTGTTACCAACGAGAAACTTACTACCATGCAACAGGCATTGCGTCAATCAGAAAAAATGGCCAGCATGGGACAGCTTTCAGCCGGAATTGCTCATGAGATCAATAATCCATTGGGGGTAGTGATAATGTATGCTAACATCTTATTGGAAGAAACGGATAAAGATTCCCAGTTATACAAAGATTTGAAATTAATTGTTGATCAAACCTACCGATGTAAAAAAATTGTGGGCGGATTATTAAACTTTGCCCGCAAAAATCAGGTAAATGCATCCGAAGTTGATATTGCTGATATGGCCAAACAAAGTACAGACGCGGTTATAATACCAAAAAATATAAAAGTTAACATTGATACTTCAAAACTAAAGAATCCTATTGCATCTCTCGACCAGGAACAGATGTTACAAGTACTTTCAAACCTGATAAAAAATGCTATAGACGCTATGCACAATGGGGGGCATTTGGATATTATTTTAGAAGATTCTAAACAAGAAGTTATTTTTTATGTTAAGGATAGCGGATACGGTATTAAAGCAGATGATTTGGATAAGATTTTTGAACCATTTTATACCACCAAGGAAATTGGAAAAGGCACAGGATTAGGATTGGCTACGGCTTATGGAATAGTAAAAATGCATAAAGGTAAGATTACCGTTACTTCAAATGCCGATCCTGAACAAGGGCCAACAGGAACAACATTTAGAATTGCTATACCCAGAATGCAATAAAAAAGGATGATTATGGGACATGATAAAAAAGTAATATTGATAGTAGATGACGATATGGATTACCTTTTTCAGATGAGAATGCATATCGAAAGTTTTGGATTTGAAGTTATAACTGCTGAAAGCCAACGTGAAGCAGAAAAAATTATTGAAAATACAAAACCCGATTTGGCTATTTTTGACCTGATGATGGAAAGTGATGATAGTGGTTTTATTTTATCTTACAAAATGAAACGGAAATATCCTGATGTACCCATCATTTTGGCAACAGCAGTAGCTTCCGAAACAGGAATGTCGTTTGGTGTAAATACCCAAAACGATAAGCAATGGATTAAAGCTGATCTATACCTCGAAAAGGGAATTAGAAAAGATCAATTGCATAAAGAAATTAATAAATTGCTGAAAATTTAAAACAGAATTTACCGAATGGATAAACTCAATGTTTTAGTTGTTGATGACGAACCTGGAATAAGGTCTGGAGTAAGCCGTATCTTAAATAACTTTTCGGTTAGTTATCCATTTATGGATAACGATTATGGTTTTAATGTTGTTGAAACCTCTACAGGCGAAGAAGCTATTGAAATCATAAAAAAACAAAAAATTGATATTGTTTTACTTGATAATAAACTTCCTGGGATTCAAGGAACCGATGTATTAGAACATATTAATAAAAATCAACCCGAAATACTGATTATGATGATCACCTCGTATGCATCGTTGGAGCTTGCAGTAAAAGCTACAAATCAGGGTGCTTACGATTTTATTCCTAAACCCTTTACTCCGCAAGAACTTAAATCAGCCATGGAAAATGTATCCAAACATATTTTCCTGCGTGGAATGACAAGAAAGTTAAATAAAGAGGGTAAAGAAATTCGATACCAGTTTCTATCGGTATTATCGCATGAATTAAAAGCCCCGTTAAATGCTATTGAAGGTTATTTGAAAATAATGCAGGAGAAACAGGCCGGAGAAAAAATTGAGGATTATGAACAGATGATTGATCGTTCCTTACACCGTATTAACGGTATGCGGAATCTTATCATGGACTTACTCGATTTAACAAAAATTAAACTGGAGAAGAAAACCGATAAATTTCAACAAATAAAAGTTACTGAAATTGCTCAAAATGCCATTGAATCTATTAATCCATATGCCATTCAAAAAGATGTTCAGATATTTCTTCATGATAACCAAGATGTTGAGATAAACATTGATCCGGGAGACTTAGAAATAATTTTTAATAATTTAATTTCTAATGCAGTAAAATATAATAAACAAAACGGAAGAGTAGATGTTTATATCGAGAAAGAAGATAATTTACTGATTATCAAAGTTAAGGATACAGGGATAGGGTTATCTCAAAATGAGATAAAAAATCTTTTTGAAGAATTTTTTAGAGTTAAAAATGAACAAACAAAACATATTACAGGTAGTGGTTTAGGATTACCTATTGTACGCAAAATATTAGATATTTATAACGGCGATATTCAGGTTGAAAGTAAAGTAGAAGTAGGAAGTACCTTTACCGTAACTTTACCTGTTTAATGAACAGTATTAATAAAGATAACGTTAATATTATAAAAAATGAATAAACTTCCTGAAAAAACCATTGGCAGGCTTAGTGAATACCGTAGAACGTTACTTAAATGTTTGGCAAAAGGGAAAACGCATATTTATTCACACGAACTAGCCAGCTTACACAATATTACAGCTGTACAAGTACGTCGCGATATTATGCTTATAGGATATTTTACTACCCTAAAAAAAGGGTACGATGTTAAAGCACTGATAGATGTTATTGGTAGTATTATGGATACAGATGATGGATTAAATGCAGCAGTTATTGGTATTGGTAATTTGGGTAAAGCTATCACAGCTTATTTTAATGGGAAAAGATCTAAGCTAAAAATAGCAGCTACTTTTGATGTTAATCCTGATAAAACCAATAGAGTAATCTCAGGGGTAAAATGTTATGCTATGGCCGATTTGGAAAAAATGGTGAAGGATTTGGATATTTCTATTGGAATTCTAACGGTTCCCCCCGAAGAAGCTGCTCAGGTTACCGAAAGATTAATAATGTCTGGAATTAAAGGAATCTTAAACTATACATCAACATCTTTAAATGTATCTCCCAATGTGTATCTCGAAGAGTATGATATGATTACTTCTATTGAGAAAGTAGCTTATTTTGTAAAACAACGAAATAGAGAATCTTAATTTTTTGTTTATAAAATATTTAAAATGAAGGTACACAGGAGTTTTGATACTTTAGAGCAAATTAAAAATGCAGTTGTTACCACCGGTACTTTCGATGGAGTGCATATAGGGCATAAAGTAATTATTAACCGGTTAAATACCCTTGCTCAAAATATAGATGGCGAATCGGTTTTAATAACCTTTCATCCTCATCCCCGGAGGGTTTTGTATCCCGAAACTGCAGGTAAAGGACTCCAGTTAATAAATTCTCAGGAAGAAAAGATTCATTTGCTAGAAAAAACCGGACTCGATCATTTAGTGATAATAAATTTTACCAAAGAATTTGCAAAAACTACTTCACAAGAATTTGTTGAAGATATTTTGCTTGGTAAATTACACGCAAAAATTATCATTGTTGGCTTCAATCATCACTTTGGACATAATAGGGAAGGTGATTATTCCTATCTGTATCAATTAACTAAAAAACATGACTTCCAAGTAGAAGAAATTCCTGAACAGGATCTGGAAAATGAAACAGTAAGTTCTACCATTATTCGAAAAGCATTACAAGAAGGACGTATTCAACGAGCAAATGCTTACCTGGACCATTTTTTTATCATTACTGGCAAATTGATTGATGGCCATCCCAAATGCTATGAGATAGGATTTCCTACACTTGAGCTGACCATTGAAGAGGATGTAAAGTTAGTGCCACCCGAAGGTGTTTATGCAATTTCGTTAAATACAAATGATAACAGACGTTATAAGGGAATGCTTAATATTAAAAAATTTACCGATAATCAACACCCAAGTGTTCAGGTACATTTGTTCGATTATTCTACGAACTATAATTTAAGGAATAAAACTGCAACCTTAACTTTCCATAAACGAATGCGGGATGAGTTACAACTGGACGGTGCCGACTCACTTAAAAACCAATTGGAAAAAGATAAAGCTGCTATTGAGCAATTAATCTATTAAGATTAACATACTTTTGGAAATTTTATGGTTTATGCGATAACATTTTTGTTTTTTAGAACATAGCAACCATTCCGTATCCTATAATCATAAAGGTTTTTATTATAAAAGCAAAAGTCCGGTTTGATACCATTGAAAATAATTTAGTGCTTGATATTGAAGAGAAAACTTTAGACGAGGAGTTATTGTAATTATCTAATTCATTTTTGCCCAAATATTATCTTTTGGGTATTAAAAAAAGAAGGCAGTTATTATCCATAAAGTTTATAACCTGCCTATATTTTAGGTTCAGCACACATATAAAAAGTTAAATTACCCCCTTTGATTAATTGACGATGTATGAGTTGATGATTTTTTATTTCTTTTCCGTTGAATGTGATTTTTTGGACATATACATTCTGTGGTTTTTGATTTTTTACCATGATGTTGAGTTTTTTTTCTGATTCGAAGTGTAGCGTTGCAGATTTTACCAAAGGACTTCCGATAGCATACTGTTCACTTCCCGGACACACCGGATAAAATCCCAAAGCACTAAAAATGTACCATGCTGACATCTGTCCTGCATCATCATTCCCGCACAAACCATCGGGAGTATTGGAATACATGGTTTGCATGATATGACGAACACGCTCTTGTGTTTTCCAGGCTTGATGAGTCCAGTTGTATAGATAGGGGATATGATGTCCCGGCTCATTTCCATGTACATAGTTTCCAATGATTCCATCCCTTGTAATGTCTTCGGTATGAGCAAAGTGTTCGTCATCAATTTCCATGGTAAATAATGAGTCGAGATGCTGTACAAACGTTTTCTTGCCTCCCATCATCTGAATCATTTGTTCCGGTTGATGAGGTACATATAAACTGTAATTCCATGCATTGCCTTCAATAAAACCCTGTCCATGGGTGCTTAGGGTGTTAAAACTTTGTTTCCACGTTCCGTCAGCATATTTAGGGCGCATAAATCCTGTTTTTTTATCAAATACATTTTTATAATGGGTAGAGCGTTTTAAAAATTTCTGATATATTTTTGGGTTATCAGTATAATCAGCTATTTGGGATATACACCAATCATCGTAAGCATATTCAAGTGTTTTTGATACAGAGGAAGAGTTTTTATCTTCCGGTACATAGCCCAATTCCATATAATAGTCGAGACCATCATAGGGTTTATAAGTTGCTGAACTTACCGAGGCTTCCAATAATTGGTCAACATTAAACCCTTTAAGGTTTCCTTTTACCAAAGCATCTGCAATAACAGATACACTGTGATATCCAATCATACACCAATTTTCGTTTGCATAATGAGACCATACCGGGAGTATACCATGAACACTTTGTTTATAGTGGGCCATCATCGATTTTATCATATCGGCATTTCGCGAAGGCTGAATTAAATTAAACAATGGATGAAGAGCCCTGTATGTATCCCATAAGGAAAAAATGGTATAGTGAGTGGAATTTTCCGCATAATGATTATTTTGATCTAATCCCCTGTATGCGCCATCCACATCCATGTAAGTTATAGGACTAAGAAAGGTATGGTATAAAGCAGTATAGAATGTTTCTTTATCCTTTGGTGTCAGGGTTTCTACATCTATCTTCCCTAATTCGTCATTCCACAATTGCTGGCTCTCTGACTTTAGCTGCTCAAAATTCCAGTGTGGCACTTCCGTTTGCATATTTAATAAGGCTCCGTTGGTACTCACGGAAGATAAGGCAAACTTGATCTTTATCTTTTCATCTTCATTGGTTTTAAAGTCGAAAAAAAGTCTGATATTCTTTCCGGCCATCTCAGGAAAATTTTTAGTTTCATCAAATTTACGCCAGAAACCATTATACACACTTTGGTCAAGCTTCTGTTGTCCATATTGGTAAAAAGGTTTTGAAAAAGCCATGGCAAAATATACTGTTCGGGTACGTGCCCATCCTGTAGTCTGTCTGTATCCTGTTACCAGTGTATCATTTTCAATACGGATAAAGGTCCATACGTTTTTGTTTTGGTGATTATAGATGCCTGAAATAAGATCCAAAATGATGTGGGCATTTTCCGTAGCCGGAAATGTGTACTGATGAAACCCTACCCTGTTGGATGCCGTCATCTCAGCCAAAATATTATAATCTTCTAATTTAACTTTATAATAAGCAGGTTCTGCAATTTCATGTTTGTGTGAAAATGTTGAACGATACCCTTTTTCGGGGTGATCAGCAGTGCCTGGATTGAGCTGCAACGCTCCGGTTGTAGGCATAATCAAAAAATCACCTAAGTCGGAATGGCCGGTACCGCTAAAATGAGTATGGCTGAAACCAACAATGGTTTTATCGTCGTATTGATAGCCCGAACAATAGTCATAAACATCCCCGTTATACTCGCCATTGAGTTCATAGGGCACCGTGTCTGTTTCAGGGCTTAGTTGTACCATCCCAAAAGGGACGGTAGCTCCGGGATATGTATGCCCCATGTTTTGTGTGCCTACCATTGGATTTACATAGGATATATAATTTGTGGTTTTTTGCGCATTTATGGGTAAAAGGCTAATAACAAAAATGGTAGATGCTAAATATTTTTTTATCATGTTTGATAATTCTTTGTGGTTTAATCCATCTCTTCCCAAATTTCATTTTTAAGTTTTAAAAAGTATGGATGGTGCAATGTCCGTTCTTTTTCAGTGATGACAAATTTTCTTTTGATTTCTACGGGTGCTTTGCTAAAAACATAAATATCATTGCCAAGTAGCAGCGCTTCGTCAATATCATGCGTAACAAATATAACGGTGCGTTTATCCATTTGCCATAACCGGCGAAATGCTTTTATCAGGTTCATTTTTAACCTTAAATCCAGCGCCTTAAGGGGTTCGTCCATTAAAATGATATCCGATGGATAGGAAAATGCACGGGCAATGGCAACTCTTTGTTTCATACCACCACTTAATTTTGAAGGATAGTAGTTGTTAAATTCTTCTAATTCAACTAATTGCGAATATTTTAAAGCAATGGAGTCTTTTTCTTTTTTGGATAATGAATCATCCAAAACAAAGGATATATTTTCCAGTACTGTTTTCCACGGGAGCAATCTGGGCTCCTGGAAAATATAGGAAATAATTTTATTATTAAATTCCAGGAAATTTCCGGAATTGGGTTGCGTGGTATTGCTAATCATATTTAGTAGTGTAGTTTTGCCACATCCCGAAGGTCCTAAGATACAGCTTATAGTATGCTCCCTGAAATCTATATTAAAATCCTTAAAAAGGATAATATCATCGAATGATTTGTATAGTTTCTCTATCTGTAATTTCATCGTTATCTCCAAACAACAATTTTTCTTTCCACGCGTCTAAGTAACATTTCAAAAAAGGAACTAATAATAATGGCAATTATCGTCCATGCAATTACCTCTTTAACTAATAAATAGGTCTGTGCGGTTTGCATGGCAGTTCCAATACCAAATTTGGGCTGGCTAAGTACTTCTCCAATGATTATGGCCCGCCAGCCAAAGCCCATAGCACTTGATGCTCCGCTAAAAATAAAGGGAACAATGGCCGGTAAATAAACTTTTTGTATGATTTTATGATGTGGTACGCGGTATATATTGGCCATTTCTACTAAATCTCGATCTACATTTTTAATTCCATCAATAACATTTGTACAAATGAATGGAAACATCGTTAAAAAGGCAATAAAGATGGGAACCATATCTACCCTAAACCATATTAATGCTAACAGAATAAACGATATGACAGGTGTTGAGCGTAAGGTAACCAGAATAGGTTTTAAAAAAGCATGAAAAGAACGGTTAACTCCTGCTAATATTCCCAAACCAATGCCTAAAATAAATGATACCGAAAATCCTATAAGTCCTCTTAGAATGGTTAGCCCAACCGTTGAAATAAAATTTTCAGAAACAAAGAGCTTTAAGGTAGCAACTAAGGTCAATTCCGGTGGTGGTAAAATCAATTCCGACCCATAAAATAAGGACACCAACTTCCAGATTCCAATAAGTAGTACTACCGACAAGGAGGTAATTAGCTTATTTTTAGTTAGTTTAAAGTTCATAATGTAATATTAACCAGATGGAAAAATACAAATAAAAAATAAGAATTCCTTATATTTAAAAAGAGTCTATTTTGATAAAAAAGTTTGCTATTTTGTCAGGTGTTCATTGATTTTCTGAAGTAAATATTCAGGCCTTACAGGTTTTGATATATAATCATCACACCCAAATTCAAGGGCAATGGCTTCATCGTCGGATAATGCATAGGCTGTAAAAGCTATGATAGGAATAGTTCGGTTTACTGAACGAATATATTTTGTTGCCTCCAGCCCACCCATTTCGGGCATTCGGATATCCATTAATATAATGTTTATATCGGGATTTTGTTGGAAGATTTTTACTGCTTCTTCACCGTTTTCTGCATGAAAAATTTGGATATTGGTTTTTTTTAGTGTTTTTTCAAGGATAATATAATTGTGTAATTCATCATCTGCAATTAGAATACTCTTATCAGCCCAGTTATATTTTATTGATGAATGCATAAATTTTACTATTTTTTTTTGTATACGCTTAATTGATGTAAAAGCTTAAACGGAATATTAAAGTTAAATAAATTATTTGGATTTTTTAACGGTAAATAAAATTATTATCAGGTATTTTTCCTCCAATAATATCAGGATTCATTTTGTAGAAAATTTTGAGATAATTAGTAATCTCATTTTCAATGTTTTTTGCTGGCACAAAATTTAAATTGGAACGTGGAATGGATGATTTTGCCACATCAAAGTTGGGTAAAATGTTGTATTTTACAATTAACTCAGCTGCTTTTTCTGGATTTTGATTTACCCATAGGGTCGATTGTTGATATTGATGCATCAATTCTTCAATCTTCTGTTTTTGAGTTTTAGCCAAATTACTGTTTACCAGTAATGCAGTTTGTGCAATTGGGGTATCCGGAAAAACGTTTTGCCATTCATTATTCAAATCGAATATTGGCTTCACATTTTTATTTTTTTGTTCCACCAGGCTCACCAAAGGTTCTGATATAACTCCCAATTTTGCCTGGCCGGATGCCACGGCATTGGCCAAATCAATATGGGTTGGGAAAGAATAGTCAGCCTGTATATCTTGCTCCGGATTGATTTCGTGTTGTATAAGTAGTTGTTTAAAAAGTACATCAGGAGTCATTCCTTTAGCCATTAAATAGATTCTTTTTCCTTTTAAATCACTCCAGCTTTTTATGGTTGTATCCTGTCCGAATAAATATAAAGTTCCCCAAACCGGAATAGCTGCTAATTGATAGTTTACTCCTTTGTTATACAAAATAGCTCCCATGGTGGTAGGTAAAATGGCTAAATCAACTGCTCCTTCGAGCATTAATTTACGAACCTGAATGGGTTCGTTATATATTGTAATTTCAATTTCGCTGTTTTTAGCCTCCCGCAAACTGTCAATCATTTTTACCATTCCCATGGACGAAGGGCCTTTTAGCGTAGCAATACGTATTTTTTCTTGCTTATCGGTTTGATTGCAGCCAATTGGTATTATTAAAAGCAGGTATAAAATAATTCTTTTGAGCATATTGTTTGAATTTCTGACAAAGCTAATGAAATTAGGTTACATTATTTTAATTTTATAAACGCAACCAAAAGTTTTAAGAAAACATCTTTACTAGGATGCATATGCATAAGTTGTGCTCAATGGCAAAAAAGCATTTCGTCAATATTTTTAATACAAATTGTTGATATTTTCGTATTTTTGAGTTTATGGATAATAAAGATTTTAACAAAGATAAATTGATTGAATATTGGATTATTGATTCGGATGATGATTACGAGACTATGATTGCAATGTTTGATTTAAAAAGATTTAGTTGGGCCCTATTTATTGGGCACTTGATGATTGAAAAACTTTTAAAGGCTTATTATGTCGAAGTAAAATCTGACTATCCTCCTTTTATTCACAACCTTTTAAGACTTGCTGAGAAAGCTGAAATGAGTTTAACGGATGATATAAAAAAGCAACTTGTGACTATTACAGCATTTAATATTAATGCCAGATACGATGATTATAAAATGAGCTTTAAGAAAAAATGTACCCCTGAATTTACCGAAGAGTGGATTAATAAATTAAAAGAGCTAAGAACATGGATAAAAATATTGATGCAGCAATAGCAAAATATCTGGATTTGATTAAAGAAAAATTTACTGATATTGAAAAAGTATATCTATTTGGTTCATATGCTAAAGGAAAATCGACAGAGGATAGCGATATAGACGTAGCATTAATTTTTACAAACCTGGATGATTCAAAACGGTTTGATATTCAAGTACAACTTATGATGTTGGCAGCAGAGATTGATTCAAGAATTGAACCACATCCAATTTCATATGACGATTTTGTTTCGGGAAATCCTTTTGTAATTGAAATAAAAAAGACGGGAATTGAAGTTGCTGCATAAGCCACATAAGAACAACACTGTATCCATAAAATGGGCGAGATTGTAATAAATTCAACAGTTGTAGCTCGCTTCAAATTCATCACGTTTTGATAAGTTTGATGCCCGCAATCGCCCGCTTTGAATATAAATTTGAATATAAACTTGAGCGTTATGAAGTTACTAACCTGCATATTATTATTACTACCTTTAACCATGTCTTGCCAAAAAGATGAAGGTATGGATTTTCCTACAGAAGAGAAGGTCATAGAACTTACACCCGAATCAAAAGCTATGGTATCAACCGATAATCAGTTTGGTATTGAACTGTTTAAGCGAATGATTGCCGAAGAGTCAGATAAAAACCTGATGATTTCCCCTTTAAGTATTTCACAGGCCCTTTTAATGACTTATAATGGTTCGGCTGGCGAAACAAAAACGGCATTTGAAGAAACATTGTTTTTAAGTGATTTTACAACTGACGAAATTAACCATGCACAAAATGAGTTGGTAAAGGCTTTATTAGAAGTTGATCCGGCTGTTACAATCAGTGTTGCCAATTCAATCTGGCACCGCGAAGGTTTCTCGGTTAACCCGGAATTTATAAAGGTAAATCAGGATTTTTATGATGCCGAAGTAAGGGAAGCCGTTTTTGATCAAACCACCGTTGATCTAATCAACAGCTGGGTAGAAAATAAAACCAATGGTAAAATAGATCAGATTGTGGAACAAATTGATCCTTCGCTGGTAATGTTTTTAATCAATGCCATCTATTTTAACGGGAACTGGAAATATGAATTTGACAAATCGAATACCACAAACCATGATTTTAATTTAAGCAACGGAAGCAAAGTAAATGTTCCGTTTATGAATCAGGAAGTTACTGCCAAACTCATGCTTCATGATGATTTTACAATCCTTGATTTACCCTACGGCCGTGGAAACTTTAGTATGCTAATATTTTTGCCTGATGAAGATAAAACTATTGATGATGTGATGGCTGTATGGAATACAGAAAATTATACTGAGTGGTTGGAAAATTTTGAAGCGATGAATGTTGAAGTTAGTATTCCAAAATTTAAATTTGGATATGAAAAGAAACTGAATGATTTTCTGCAATCCATGGGTCTGGCTGTCGCTTTTGACCCGGATAATGCGGATTTATCGAATATTTCAGAAACTATGCAATTGTATATTGATTTTGTAAAGCATAAGTCTTTTATTGATGTGAATGAAAAAGGGACTGAAGCTGCAGCCGTTACAGTTGTAGGTATAAGAACTACCAGTATCGACCCGAACTATCCCAAATTTATTGCTGATAAGCCATTTTTATTTGCCATCCGCGAAAAACAGACCAACGCTATTTTGTTTTTAGGTAAGGTAGCCAATCCGACAGAAGAGTAAGGTTAAATTTGAAACTTGAAATTTGAAACCATACCTACGGCAGGTAAACCTGAAATCTGAAACCTGAAACCTGAAACAATGCCTCCGGCCGGTAAACCTGATTTATATCATCTTGCGGTTTTAAATTAATCTTCTTACCTTTGTTAATAAATTAACAGTAGAGATATTTTTAAAACTGAGAAATAGAATCGTCTCTGTTTCAAGGTTAAAGAAAAAATCTAATCCGGAGGAAATCTGATGGAAAAGAGAATTGGAACCGCACTTATTTTAATCGAAGACAAAGAAGCTGTTCACCAGATGAATGCCATTGCTTCGAATCATTCCGAAATAATTATTGGCAGACAGGGTTTGCCCCGCAGTAACGGGCAAAGCATTATTTCTCTTGTTCTTGAAGGTACTACCGACGAGATTGGATCTTTAACCGGCCAGCTAGGGCGATTAAATGGAATCCAGGTTAAGTCAGTACTTTTAAAGAACAGGTGATATGAAAAAATTAGTTTTTTTTATTACATTCATTTTTTTATCCAATGTATTAATTGCACAAACTTTTCGTTTGTCGGGCAGTGTATATGATAGCGATACGGATGAACCTCTTAGTGGTGTTAACATAAAAGTACAGTCTGTTGATCAATCCCAAACTTTTTATTCAATAACTAACCTAAATGGTTATTACTCTTTTAGTGAAATGAAATCCGGTCAATATCAAATTTCTTTTTCTTATTTAGGTTATTCAAATTATAAAGAAAGTATTGATATAAAGGATGATAAGGAATTGAATATTGGTATGGAAAAAGAGCTTATTCCGTTGGGTGAGGTTGTAGTTACCAGTTTAAAACAGGAAAAGAAAATTAAAGAAGTTTCTGTTCCATTGGAAGTGGTCCGTACTGAAGATTTTGAAATTGCTTCATCATTTACTGCCTCAGATATTATTGGTGAGCAACCTGGTATCCACCTGAGTCGTGACGGGATGTGGTCTACCAGTATAAATATTCGTGGTTTTGGCGAACAGCGTATTGTTACCTTGGTGGATGGAAATCGTATAGAAACGGCTACCGATTTAACCGCAGCCATGTCCTTTTTTGATGTGGATGATATTGAACGGGTTGAGGTTATTAAAGGAGCATCATCATCACTTTATGGTACCGGCGCTATGGGCGGAATAGTTAATGTTATTACCAAAGATGGTTATTTTAATGATAATCCTTTTTTTAAAGGCTCGTTTAATGTAGGAGCTCATTCTGTAAATGACCTTTTTAACAGTAAACTTACATTAAATACCGGAGACAAAAAATGGTTTGCACGCATAAGTGGCTCGTTACGGAATGCTAATAATGTAAAAACACCTGAAGGAACAATCCCCAATAGTCAGTTTAGCGATAAAAATATCGCTGCATCGGCAGGTTATAAGATTAATCAGAACCAAACGTTTAAATTAAAATTTCATTATTTTGATGCAGATGATGTGGGAATTCCCGGAGGTTCTGCTTTCCCAGGGCCTGCAAAGGCTACATATACCGATGCCAAACGTTCTATGATTTCTGCCAATTATGAAATTAAAGATATCTCGGAAGCATTGAGGGTGTTGAATGTTAAATATTTTCATCAATCTATCCTGAGGGATGTTCGGGTAGAACCTAATACCGTTACTTATAGCCCGGATAGTACACGGCGGACAACACCGCAATATTTTACCCCTTACGGATTACATATTACTGATGGTCTTCAGATACAAAGCGACTGGAGCTTTGGCGATAACAATAATTTTATAGCAGGAATTGATATTTGGCGCAGAAAACTTGAAACCGACCGGGAAAAATTTATCCTGATGGAAGTATTGGATAGTTCAGGGAATGTGCTGGCAACCAATAATATTGTGCGTGGTGAAACGCCTATTCCCGAAGCATGTTTTGGGAGCGCCGGGGTATTTTTGCAAAACGAGCAGCACATGTTGGATGATAGGTTAAAAGTTACGTTAGGAGGCCGGTTGGATGGCATTCGTATTGCCAATGAAAAAGGATACGATGTAGATTATTTAATTATGAATGATGTTTTCAATGAATCGCCACCTAACCAACGCATTACTTTTGAAAAAAATGAAGAATTTAAAGTATCCTGGAGTGCTAATTTGGGAATTTTATATGCACTAACCGATGCAATGGATTTGAGCCTTAATGCAGGAAGATCGTTCCGCGCACCATCACTCGAAGAAAGTTTTAAATATATCGATTTAGGAAACTATGTTCGATTAGGAGACCCTGCCTTAGATCCTGAAAGAGGATACTCACTGGATTTAGGGTGGAGAATCTGGAAACCAAGATTCCATTTCAAAGTGAATGGTTTCGCTAACTGGCTTACTGATATGATCGTGGAAAAAGATGGGGAATTTATTTATTCATATACTACCGGCGTTGTAGATACTGTTGGCGCCTTTATTAATACCAATGTGGATAATGCCAGGTTGTATGGTGTAGACCTTAATTTTCAGTATAATTTCTATGGGAATTTTGTTTTGCATGGTTCCAGTTCATATGTTCGTGGCGAGGATACGAAGAATAATACCAACCTGCCTCTGATTCCACCCATGAATGGGAGAATTGGATTAAAATATACTTTCCCAAAATATTTTGGTGTAGATTTTATTGCCATTGGTTTTGCGGATCAGGACAAAGTTGCCGAAGGAGAAACTGAAACCAAAGGTTTTTCAAGGTTTGATATTAGAATCCATTCTGCGGTCATCAATTTTGATTTTGTTAAACTACAACTGTTTGGAGGTATTGAGAATATTGGTGATCGAGCTTATAGTAATCACTTATCAACCAATAGAGGTGCAATTGCTATTGAACCAGGACGTAATTTTTACCTGAAAATGAAAGTTTTGTTTTAATCATTTAATAAATCAGAATATTTTAATTTAATATCATTATAAAAAAATATATTATGAAATTTTATCCCGAACAATACAGCATTAAAGATGAACGCATGAAGCCTTTTATTGATCCTCAGGAAATATGGGATTACATTAATAATACAAAGGCTACCAAAGAACGTGTGCGTGAAGTTATTGCAAAATCGTTAAATAAAGAGCGATTAAATTTAGAAGAAACAGCCGTATTAATTAATGCAGACGATCCGGAGTTGATTGAAGAGATTAAGCAGGGAGCTAAAACATTAAAAGAGAAAGTTTACGGTAATAGAATTGTTCTTTTTGCTCCATTGTATATTGGTAATAAATGTACTAATAATTGTCAATATTGTGGTTTCCGTACCTCTAACAAAGAGGCAATCCGCAAAACGCTTAATGATGATGAAATTGTGCAAGAGGTAGAGGCACTGGAAGATAACGGACAAAAACGATTGATTCTGGTATATGGCGAACATCCCGATTATTCGCCCGAATATATTGCACATACCGTAAGAACAGTTTATGGAGTAAAAAAAGGAAATGGTGAAATCCGTCGTGTAAATATCAATGCTGCTCCTTTAGATATTGACGGATATAAGGTGGTTAAAGAAGCAGGAATTGGTACATACCAGGTTTTTCAGGAAACCTATCATCCAAAGGCTTATGCTCAGTATCATTTAGGAGGCAAAAAGCGAGATTATAACTGGAGATTGACCTCGTTAGATCGTGCGCAGGAAGCCGGAGTTGACGATGTGGGTATTGGTGCTTTGTTTGGATTATACGACTGGCGCTTTGAAGTTTTAGGGCTGGTCCGCCATACCAATCATTTCGAAGCTTGTTATAACATTGGGCCCCATACGATTTCTTTTCCTCGTATAAAAGATGCTGCAGCGGTTGATATTGATCCAAAATATATGGTTAGTGACGAAGAGTTTGTTAAACTCGTAGCGATTCTTCGTCTGGCAGTTCCTTATACAGGGATGATTCTTACAGCACGCGAATCGGTAAATGTCCGGCGAGAAGTAATGCAATTTGGAGTTTCCCAAATTGATGGTGGTACAAAGCTCGAACTAGGTTCCTATCATAATAGTATAAACGAAGAACAAAACCTTAATCGTGAGCAGTTTACCATAAATGATAGTCGTTCTTTAGGTGAGATTATTGATGAGTTAATTGATACCGGTTATTTGCCTTCTTTTTGTACCGCTTGTTACCGTTTAGGAAGAACCGGCGAACATTTCATGGAATTTTCAGTTCCCGGATTTATTAAGCGCTATTGTACTCCCAATGCTATTTTAACCCTTTCGGAATATTTAGTGGATTATGCAACGAATGAGACTGCCGAAAAAGGATGGAGATTAATTCATAAAGAAATTAATGCCCTGGATGGATTTGGGAAAGTAGATGAGCTGAAAAAACGTGTAGAAAAAATTAAACAAGGCGAGCGGGATTTATATTTTTAATGGTTTTAAATTGAAAACAGTTGTATTTTTAATTTGTTTATAATTAGCTGTTTACGATATTAAGAGTGGTAGAGATTAATTTTTCGTAAAGATTTTTAAAAATGTCTTTTGATTTGAATCAATAAATTTTGTAACTTGATTTCCCAAAATCGGATAAATTATGGCAAAAGAAACACGAATTTTAGGCATATTAATTACCGACCGCCAAAAAGAGGCAGGAAAAGTTCAAAGTGTTTTAACAAAATATGGTTGTTCTATAAAAACTCGTTTAGGGCTGCATGAAACTACAGATGATTTTTGTAGTACAAGTGGTCTTATTTTATTAGAACTTACCGGTGAATTATCCGAGATGGATAAACTGGAAAAAGAGTTGGTTGCTATTGAAGGAACCCAGACTCAGAAAATGGTTTTCATGGATTAAAATTTAGGGTATTTTGATCTGTTTAATAAGCACGAATTTTTATTCGTGCTTATTTTTTTTAGAAATGCAACCATTAAAATCGAACAGGTTTGTCCGGAACCGGACAGTTTTAACTTTGGATATTAATGCATAAACATTTGTTTTATAGTATTTTAAATAATAGTGGCATTCTTTTTGTAAAATAATGATAAATCAAAAAAACAGGTTGTTATGCTTAAAAATTACCTTTTGCTTACGTTCAGAAATATTTTTCGTCAGAAAGCTTATTCATTTATTAATGTTTTTGGTTTAGCCGTCGGAATTACAAGTTTTATTATTATTCTATTATATATCCAAAATGAGTTAAGCTATAATAAACATATTGTTGATGCAGAAAACAAATATAGGGTAGTTGAAATTCAGGAAGCTCCCGGTGTTGGAAGCCAGCATGTTGCAGTAACCATGGAGCCCTTGGCCGAAGCATTACAAAATGATTTCCCTGAAGTTATTCAAACAATGAGAATAATCAGAAGCGGAACACAATTAGTAAGTTATAAGAATGTAAATATTAATGAGCAATATACTTGTTTTGCCGACACGAATGTATTCGATATGTTATCGATCAATCTGCTCCATGGAAATCCCGATAATGCTTTGACCGAAAAAAATGCTGTAGTTATATCCGAAAAAATTGCATTAAAATATTTTAACTCAGCAGATGAGGCTGTTGGTAAAGTTATAGAAATAGCGCAGGAACCCTTTATCGTTAAGGGAGTGATGGAAAATATCACGCAAAATGCTCATGTTTATTTTGAAATAGTTATGCCGTTTGAAATTATGGAGTCCAGGTATGAATGGATGCGGAGCTGGGGGAGTAACTCACTAGATACATACATTCAATTAGCCGATGGAACAAATCCAGAAGATCTGGAGAAGAAATTTCCTGAATTTATTGAGAAGTATACTTCTGATTATTGGGATACAAAACTGGAAATGTATGTACAACCGATTTTAGATATCCATTTAAAATCAAATCATATAAAATTTCAGGTTTTTAACGAAAAACAAGGGGATATTAACCAGGTTTATATTTTTGCAGCAATTGCTCTATTAATTTTATTGGTTGCCAGTATCAACTACATAAATCTTTCAACTGCTCGCGCTGTTAAACGAGCTAAAGAAGTGGGGATTAGAAAAACAGCAGGTGCACAGAAAGGTAGTCTGATTTTTCAGTTTTTAGGTGAATCCGTTATTATTACAGTTATTTCAACACTTATTGCTATTTTATTTATTGAGCTGTTATTACCATATATTAATGAGATGTTATCACTTAACCTGGAGATGAATTTTGCTAATTGGAGATTAACCTTAGGTTTAGTGATTTTAATATTCGTTCTTGGTTTTCTGTCGGGTAGTTATCCGGCCTTTTACCTGTCATCATTTAATCCGGTTAAAGTTTTAAAAGGAAGTGCGATAAATATGAATAATCGAAGTAATGGAAGGCTTCGAAAAATATTGGTGGTAGCTCAGTTTGTAATTTCTATTGCAATTATAATATCCACATTGGTGGCGATTGCTCAGGTTAACTATTTCCACAAAAAAGACAAAGGATATAATGATGATGCTGTATATTCCATATCATTTCATATTAACGATGATGAGCAACGATTAAAAAATATGGATATCTATAAACAAGAGTTAAAGGAAAATGCTGATATTTATTCTATAGCATTTGCATCGGGGAATACCGGCGTTTCCGGTAGCCAAAGTAAGATTTATACCGCCGATTCATCGCAAAGGCCTTTGATGACAAGGTTGGGTTATGTTGATGAAAATTATTTCGAGATGATGGAAATTACGTTAGTAAAAGGCCGGTATTTTAGTAAAGATTTTGCAACAGACAGAGAAGAAGCCGTTATTTTAAACGAAAGTGCTGTAAAAGAACTGGGTTGGCAAAATCCAATTGGAAAAGAATTTAATCCGAGATCAAGTGATAGCACGGCAGCAAACTTAAAAGTAGTTGGAGTTGTAAGGGATTATAATTATTATTCACTTTTAAGCCCGATTGAACCGGCAGCTTATTTTTTTAATCCCAATCAGTTTAGGGTAATGGTAATAAAAATTAATCCACAAAAAACAGAACAAGTATTGGATTACCTTGAAACAAAATGGGCTGAATTGTTTCCTAATGTTCCTTTTAACGGACAATTTATGGATGAAATGTTTGAATATCATTATAAACATCAAATCAATTCAATGAGAGTGTTTGGGATGTTTGCCATCATCTGTATTGTAATTTCATGCCTTGGTTTGTATGGATTAGTTGCGTATATGGTTACACAGCGGACCAAAGAAATTGCCATAAGGAAGGCATTAGGCAGCTCGGCTACTCAGGTGGTTAAGTTAATTAATATCGATTTTATCAAGTTAATTCTAATTTCCAGCATTATTGCCGTTCCTGTTGCCTTTTATTATATGACTAAATGGTTAAATAATTTTGTTTACCGTATTGAGCTTAGTTGGTACTATTTTGCAATAGCAATTTTGGCTACAATCGTTATTTCGGTGTTAACAAATATTTTCCATACGGTGAAAGCGGCATTAAAAAACCCTGCCGATTCGTTACGTTACGAGTGATGTAATAATGTAATATACAGGTAAAAGAATAGCTGACGATTTCTATTATCAGCTATTTTTTTATTCAATGAAAAGATAATATTAAACAATAACTCTTTTTTATGGTTATAAATTATAAGGTATTTGGTATTGAAAATGTTTTTTAATTATTTGTTTATCCAATAATTATCAGTAACTTGTATATTCATTTTTGAGTTTTAAGTTTAATGGATGATTTATTTATAAATAAAACAGCTATAACTCCATTAATTGACTTCAGAAAATCGGGTCAATTAAAGATTCAAGGAAAATCTTTGCCTGAAAATCCAAAAAACTTTTTTACTCCTTTATTTAATTGGGCAGATCAATTGACCTCCGAAAGGGTTGATATTGATGTGATCCTTGAATATATCAACACCTCATCATCCAAGAATTTAATGCAACTCATTAAGTTAATTGATAAAAATCCCGGAATTAGGCATCTTTACCTTAACTGGCACTATGAATCCGACGATTTAGAAATGCTTGAGTTTGGAGAGCTTTTAGCTAATAATTTACGCAGAGCTAAAACAATTTACATTGAGTACGAGGATGAAGAGTAAAACCTTGTATTAGAAATATTTTATCGCAAATTAAATTTAAGACCTTTAAATTCTTGTAAAGTAAATTACCAGTTTAAATTAAAGAACAAAAAAATGCAGGCTAAAAGAAGCCTGCATAAATGAGAATCAAAATAGTATATGATTATTTATTCATGATTATTTGTATAATCAGTTATGATTTGATTTCTTAATTCCAAAAACATCTGGGTTACATCATTCATTAATCCGTTCGAATAATTGGTCAGGTATACCTGTGCCTTTTTTGGATTTTTTTTATAAAGTTTTAAAGCCTCATTCTCAACGGTCGTTTGATTTTTAAATATTTCCTCTTCAAATGGATTACGAACCTTTCTGACATCCTCGGCAATTGGCTGGAATTTTAAGTTTGCTAAATTATCCACAAAATCGATGGCCCAACGTGCCGATTTTTCGCTGTAAGCCTTCGGGTCATAAGTTTTATAAGATTCGTGTACCGATAAATTCCCTGTATAAATTGGAACATACGGGCTAAAATATGGATTATCCAGATAAACCCAGTAAACACCGCCAATTTCATTGGGAAGCCAATCCCTTAGTTGTAATACCATTCCATAATGTCCACGGTGGCGGGCAACAGGGCGGCGATAGGTAATATTTAGTAATTTGCGTAAATCGCTTCCAGGAAATGGTGTTGCCAACGGGCTTTTTTTGTATCCGCCTTCACCGTCAGGTACTAACCAGTTTGGATCGTTGGTCATATCGTAGATAGTTCCTTCGTAAACAGAACGTTGAAAAGCAATTACATCCTGAACAGATATTTTTTCTTCGGGTTTTACTGAAAAAGGATATATAGATAAAGGTTCTACATATTGAAAATAGGGTTGAATTCCTTTGTAAGGATTATCTTCCTGAAAACGATTAGGCCATTCTTTTAAATTAGGCACAAAGGTTTGATGGAATAGCCAAAAGCGGCTTGTGGCATATTCAACCGATACTTCGGGTGCATATGTTTTTTGCCAGATAAAAGGTTCTCCTGAATTGGGATCATACCAGCCACGATCGATAGCTTCCTGCATATAATTATTGGAAACCATAAAATTTTCTGTATCGTCGGCATCAATTTCTTTGATAATACTCCAGTTCGGAATCATGGTAGCTTCATCATCGGGTAAACGTTGTGCGGCCCAAATTGCTCCTGGTTTACCACTAGCTTTGGTCCATCCGGCACCTACACCAAAGACTTCAAAAACCCATGCTTCTTTTGTATCGGCAATTACCAGTGTTTCAGATCCCGGCCCGCTCGATGGTAAAAAGCCATATTCGGTCATTAAACCGCCAATAAACTGAACGGCTTCGCGTGCATTTTTATATCGCTGTAAAGCAAAAATCTGAGCTTGTTCAATGGTCATAATTTGTTCTCCATTTTCACGGGTGCAGATAAGCTCTTCTCGCTGATCTGTTGTACTTTCAGCAATACCCAGTTGATGCTCGTTGACATGCGAATAGGCCGAATGAAAATAGGTGTAGGTTTCTTCAACCTGTGGAATATATCCTAAAATTTGACCGTCATTTTGTAAAGGAAGGGTTGCATCCTGAATTCCCCAGTAAACCGGAGCTTTTTCGCCTGGTTTATATTTTTGTCCAAGAACAACATAAATTCTCGAATCGGGGCCTGTATCGGTATGCGAAATAATGATTGACCCATCGGATGAGGCGTCTTTTCCAACAGCAATAACAGTACAGGCTTTAGTGTTTAGTTCTAAACTTGCTAATAATACTAAACCGGATAAAATGATTTTTTTTAATATCATAATTTTTATTTTTGAATTTATAGAATCTCTAATACTTCTTTTCTCATTAAACCTTTCTTTTTATTGGCTTCAATTTCAATATCCAACCAGCTTTCTAATAAGTTGTATATATTTTGTTTCATTTCTATGGGAAACGATTTTATGCGTGTAGCGTGATTTCCTTTTGGATTGATCATTGTTACGGCAATGGTATTATCTGAAGGTGTAACTCCTGTAGCTCCCCATGGGTCGTATTCTCCATAAATATACAGCATGTAATTGCCATTATTTTGCAACCAGTTATTAATATCTTCCATTACTTTGGGATTGAATGAGTAATCAACTCCTTTAGGAATTTTAAAATCAAAAGTTATGTTTACGGTATCATCCAAATATTCTGTAAAGGGAGAGATATCATAATCATAAAAACCAAGTTCTGTTAATGCCTGGTAAGAAAAAAGCTGGTCTGAACTTAAGGGTTCTACTTCAAAAAAAGAAAAAGGAGATATTGATATCCAGTGTTTTAACATTTCTTCGATGGTAGCATTTTTTGTTGGTATCTTATCACAATTGCCACTCCATTGCCAGAATGCAAACGAATATTCCAGTACATTGATATCATAAGCTCTTTCTATGCCTAAGTTTTTAAATTTATAGTCTTTTTCCTGAGCATGTTTTTTTACGAATGGCAAGATATGTTCTTTGTTTTCAAACAGGGCTTTTTGAAAATTCAATATTTTTTCACGGCACTCTTTGGAACCTACAGTTGCAAGGTGTTGGGCAATTCTGCGGTCTTCACGTTCAAAATTAAGTGGCGCAACATACGGAACACTAATATCCACATCATCAGGATAAAAACGCCGGTGGAAAATAGTTGTTTGGCCACCTTTACTTATACCTGTCGAAATCCATTTCTCTGTATAAATATTTTTTAGTGATTGAATAATTTTATGTTGATCAGCTGCTGCTTGTTTTACATTTAACAAATCCCAGGGTAAGCTATCCGGCTGAGATTCGCCATAAAATCGGTGTTCAATGGTTATTTGGTTTGCATTGAGCAATTTGCTGAGTTCTCCTGCTTTTGTCGAATGTAAGTCGTAACCTTCTAAAATAACAACGGTAGGGCGGTCGTAACCAACATGGTTAATAATTACACGCTGTTTAAAATGTCCTTTTTCCGGATTGTTGTGATCAAGTGGTTGTAAAAATCGCACATCATATGATTCGGTATACAACGAATCTGAATCTATTGATGTTATTTCCGTATTCCGTATTTTAGAAAGCTTTGTTTTTAATTCTTGCGCATCATTGCACGAAGAAATTGCAAGCAAAAGAATGAATACGAATGTAACTACTCCGAAGTATTTATATCTGTTTTTCATGGTTAAAAATTATTATTTAAAGATAAAACCATTTTTTTAAGAATCAATATTATTAAACAAATTTGATATTTTAAAATGCTTTTACCCGTTCGGCCTCTACATCTTCAATGGTTTTGGCCAGCGGTTTTCCTAAAATTTTATGTCCTGTTTCTGTGATCAGTATATCTTCTTCGTTTCTTGTTCCGCTAAAATCTTTATACTTTTCTACTTTATTGTAATTAATAAATTCGGTAAATTTATTTTGTGATTTCCAAAGGTCAATCAACTCAGGAATAAAATAAATTCCGGGTTCAATGGTTAATACATATCCCGGTTTTAATTCACGCCCTAACCGCAGAGATTTTAGCCCGAATAAGGTACTTTTGGGTTCACCGGCATATCCAACATATTGTTCTCCGAGATTTTCCATATCGTGAACATCCAGTCCCATCAAATGGCCTGTTCCGCAAGGAAAAAACAATGCATGAGCTCCGGCTTGTACTGCTTCTTCGGTATTTCCTTTGGTAAAACCCAACTCTTTTAAACCATCAAATATTTTGCGTGCAGCGGTAAAGTGTATTTCTTTATAATTAACACCCGGTTTTAATGCATCAATGGCAGCATTATGGGCATTCAAAGCAATTTGGTAAATTTCTTTCTGTCGCTCGGTAAATTTTGGCGAAACAGGAAATGTACTTGACATGTCGCCGGCGTAATGTAATTTGTTTTCTGCTCCGGCATCCAGTAAAAACAGGTCGCCTTCTTTTATGGTATTTCCATGATAATGGTTATGTAGAGTTTGCCCGTTAATGGTTGCAATAATAGGGAAAGAGATGTTTCCTCCGGCAGCCAGGGCTACTTCGTGTACCTTAGCTGCCACCTGTGCTTCTGTCATACCCGGTTTTGCAAAGCGCATGGCTGCAAAATGCATATCGGCAGTTAGGCTTACAATTTGTTCCAGTTGCTCTATTTCTTCTTCGGATTTAACATTTCGCTGTTCGCCAACGGCAACAATTAAATCGGTAGAAGCATGTTTATTGGTTTCGTTGATGGGTATTTCCAGCCAGTTGTAAAGTTTTATCTGATGTTCGGGACGATAAGCCGGAAGGAAATGAATGTTACGCTTTTTGTTTTTTGCCGACTGGACTAATTCAATCCCTTCTTTTAATGGCCCGGTATTTTTTATTCCTGCTTTTTCGCTACGTTCTTTAATGGTGGGTTGCGAACCCATCCAAACAATATGGTCAATGGTTAGGTCATCTCCAAAAATATAATCTTTATCTTCATCTAAATCAATAACGCCAAAAAGTCCGGGATAATCTAACCCGAAATAATAAAGAAAAGAGCTGTCCTGCCTGAAAGGATAGGTGTTATCTTCATAGTTCATCCCACTTTCTTCGTTTCCTAAAAAAAGGAGAATGCCTGCTTTAAATTGTTTTTTTAGCTGGTTTCTTCGGTTAATATAGGTTTCTTTTTTAAACATGATTGTAATATTTTTGTGTTTATAATTTTATTTTCTCGCTAAGCCGCAGAGTCCCTAAGAATTTCTTTGCGTCTAAGTGTCTTTACGAGATATTATTTATATTCTTTAAATTCAAATTCTTTCGGAGGTTCGATTTCCCATAAATGTTTTACGAAAAAGTCCATTCTCCTGCGGATAAAGTATTTATTTCCCCATACTCCACCGTGGTCATCGTTGGGTGTTATGATTAATTCAAAATCTTTGTTATGATTTATAAGTTCGGCAGCCAACCGGTACGATGAGGCAGGGTTCACATTATTGTCCATATCGCCATGGGCGATCAGTAATTTTCCTTTAAGGCTTCCTGCCATCGAAAGGTTTGATTGTTCTTCATAATGTTTCCCTGGAGCACCCATATATTGTTCGGGCCACCATGCTTTTGCCATCCGGTGGTCATGGTTTCCTGCAGAGGCTACACCTGCTTTGTAGAAATCGGGATATTTCAATAAAGCGTGGACTGCATCATACCCACCTGCTGAATGGCCAAAAATACCTACTTTATTAGTGTCGATAAATGCATATTTTTTTGCTAATTGCCTGATACCGGCAATATGGTCAGGGCCTCCGATATCACCCAGGTTTTTGTAAGAAATATCATGAAAAGCTTTGGATCGCATGGCTGTTCCCATCCCGTCAATTCGCATCACAATAAATCCAATTTCGGCCAACGGTAGCCAGTCGTTCCAGATTCCCCTGCGAAATGATTTAGGCACATTAACCGCTTGTGGCCCCGAGTAAGAGTTGTCTATAATGGGATATTTTTTATTGGGGTCGAAAGTTGAGGGGTATTGTAATATACCATAAATATCCGTCTTACCATCACGGGCTTTTACGGTAAACCTTTCGGGAGGTTCCCATCCGGTAGCAAGTAACTTTTCAATATTAGCTTCCTGCAGTTCTTTTATCAATTCTCCATCGGAAAGTCTTCGCAGCACTGCTTTGGGTTTTAAGTCAACCCGTGAGTAATTATCTACAAAGTAGTTCAGGTCAGGCGAGAGCTCTACCTCATGTTCAGCGTCTTCGGGAGTTAAAAGTTGCATTCCTGTACCATCGAAATTAATTTTATAAAGATGTTGAAAATAAGGGTCGCGCTCTTTTTCTACTCCTCCGGCGATAAAGTAAACAACTTCATTTTCTTCGTCTACGGCATTTATTTTCCGAACAACAAATTCTCCTTTTGTGATTTGATTTATAAGCTCGCCGTTTTTTCCATTATACAAATATAAGTGGCTCCATCCATCGCGTTCCGACATCCAGATAATTTTTTTACCATTATTCACTAATTTACATCCGGTCATCTGGTACTCAATCATGGTATTGGCTTCTTCGTGGATTTTTCGGCCTGCTTCGCCTGTTTCGGGATTGATAAAATATAAATCAATGGCTTTGTAATAACGGGCCATTTGTGCCAGGTAAAAAGTTTTGCTGTCATTTGTCCAGCCAGGAGCAAATCCTGACCAGATATCTTCCATAGGTTCTAAATCAACTTTTACTTTAGATCTATTATCAACATCAAAAATAAAATATTCCTGCAAAGGAAGATCTTCACCGGGTAGTGCTCTTTCGTACGACCATACTTTTGCCCGCATACCTTCTTTAGGCAAAGCCTGGTATAGGTACAATTTTTTTGCTTTCCTGCGGTCGAGTTTAATGGCTGCAAATTTTTTCGAATCAGGCGACCATTCTATATATATTTCAGGGTCGTAGTTATCGCCTATAGATTCATCAATCACTTTGTACCATGATAACGGTGAAGCATAATCGTACATTGCTTCTCCATCAGATGTTAGCCGAAACTCTTCGCCAGTGTTAGCATCTCTAAGATAAAGGTTGTAATCTTTTACAAAAACAATCCAATTGCCGTTGGGCGATTTAGATTCATTTTTCTTTAGCTTATCCTTTTCATGCTGATATATTGATAGACGATTCTTCTCGATATTGAAGCTAAAATATAGAGTGTCCATCTGGAATTTAATGGATTTCAGGTTTTTGGTAAAAGAAATTTTTGAAAAAGGGAGTGAGTCCGGTTGAATCTCTTTATTGGTTGCTTTGGCTAATTTTTTAGCCAGTTTTTGATGATTAAAAGCCAGATTTATTTTACCCTCTTCGGGTTTAACAAGCATAAAACGATGTCCGTTTTCCAATTCTGTTTTGTACCAAAAATTACTGGTTTCTTCAATCCAGTTTGGATTTAGATGAAGATTCTGAACCAGATTGTAAACGTTAAAATGTAAAAATTTTTCTGCTTGTTTGTAATCTTCAGTTGTCCCTTGTGACAATAGATTTGTTATTGTAGCGATAAGGATAAAAAATGTTAACAATATTTTTTTCATGATTGATATTAAATTTAGTTTTGACATGCTGATTTTTTCCGGAAGGCGGGATCAGAGTGACAAATTTTTAACTTTAAATTTCTTGGTGCTCAGTTCTACGAATAATTTCATCTTGCAGGCTTTCGCCTAAATCATTAAAATAATCGCTATATCCGGCTACCCTAACAATTAAATCGGTATATTTTTCAGGATGTCTCTGTGCATCGCGCAATGTTTTAGCACTAACTACATTAAATTGTATGTGGTGCCCATCCATCCTGAAATAACTCCGAATTAAATGGGTAAGTTTGGTAATGCTTTGATCATCTTTAAAAAATGAAGGAGAAAATTTTTGGTTAAGCAGCGTTCCTCCGGTTTTTAGATGATCGATTTTAGCTGCTGATTTTAATACAGCGGTTGGCCCTTTTTTATCGGCGCCCTGGAAGGGGCTGATTCCTTCGGATAAAGGCTCGAAAGCTTTACGCCCATCAGGAGTTGCAATCATTACGCTTCCAAAATAAACATGGCTTGTTGTTGGCAACATATTTATTCGGTATTTTCCTCCACGATAAGTAGGTTTTCCGTTTATCGCATCATGGAAAATATCAAAAACCTGAACAGCATATTGGTCTGCGTAATCATCATCATTCCCATATTTGGGTGTTTCATAAATTAAATCATGACGTAATTGTTCGAATCCTACAAAATTAATTTGTAAAGCTTCTAAAAGTTTATTCATCGTAATTTTTTGCTTATCAAAAACATGATAGGCTATGGATGTTAAACTGTCGGTAATGCTGCCTAATCCTACTCCTTGCACATAACTTGTGTTGTATCGGGCTCCACCGGCATTGTAATCTGTGGCATTTGAAATGCAATCTTCGATAATCAGCGAAAGAAAAGGTACTGGAAGTTCTTCGGCATAAAGTTTTTCGATAATATTATTGCCTTTCAATTTAATATCAGCAAAATAATTGAGTTGCTTTTTATAGGCTTCCATTAAGTCATTCATATCTTTATAATTTTCCGGTTTGCCTGTTTCGATACCAACCTTTTTGCCTGTTCTTGGGTCTTTTCCGTTATGCAGTGTAATTTCCAAAATCTTATTTAAATTAAAATATCCGGTAAGGATATAGCTTTCGGTGCCAAAAGCGCCGGTTTCCACACATCCACTGGCTCCGCCATTTCTGGCATCTATAATATTTTTTCCCTGGTTAACCAGTTCTTGAATAATGGCATCGGTATTAAAAAAAGAGGGTTGTCCAAAACCGGTTTTGGAAATTTTTATGGCACGATTAATAAAGTCATCGGGATTTTTTCGACTGATTTGGACCATGGAGCTGGGTTGAAGGATTCGCATCTCTTCAATCACATCCATGATGATATAGGATAATTCATTAACCGCATCGGTTCCATCTTCTTTTAAACCTCCCAGGTTGATTAGGGCAAAATCGGTGTATGTGTTACTTTCTAATGCTGTAACGCCAATTTTGGGTGGTGCGGGGTGGTTGTTAAATTTAACCCAAAAAGCTTGTAGAAGCTCAATAGCACCTTCTTTTGTCAAGATGCCTTTTTCGATGCCTTGTTGATAAAGAGGGTATAAATGCTGGTCTAACCTTCCGGGGTTGAATGAATCCCACGGGTTTACTTCGGTAATTACGCCTAAATGAATAAACCAATAGTGTTGAAGCATTTCATGGAAAGTCTCCGGAGCATTTGCCGGTACTTTCCGGCATATGCGTTCCATTTCAACCAGCTCGGTTTTTCGTTGAGAGTCTTTTTCTTGTTTTGCCAGCTTTTGCAATTCGTCAGCATGCCGGTGGGCAAAAATAATCATGGCATCGGCGGCAATATCCATGGCTTTTAGCTCTTCAATTTTATCAGCAGCATCAAGGTTTTTGCCTGATTGAATTTTTTGGAGCGATTCTTTGATTTCTTCTTTTAAATCGAGTAGCCCTTTTTGAAAAATCTTTTTCCCGGCAACAGTATGTCCGGGAGCTCTTTGTTCCTGGAACTCGGTAAAAACCCCTGCCTCATAAGCTGCTTTCCACTCTTCTGGCAGTTGTTTGAAAATTTTATCGCGCTGTGATTTTTCTTTCCAATAGGGGATGATTTCTTTTTCGTAGATTTCTTTGGTTTCGTAATCTACTTTAAACCATACTTTTGGCCTTGAATCGAGAACCTCTAAATCCTGTAAGGAGTGTAAACTAACTTCGGGATAGGTTGGTGTTGCTTTGGGTGCAGGGCCGCGCTCTCCAACAATCAGTTCTCCTTCGTTAATACAAATTTTTTTGTTCTCGAGGATATATTTAAAAGCCATTGCCCGCCTTACAGGTATAGAAAGGTTTTGGGCTGACTCACTTTTATAGAATTCGGTTACTAAAAGTGCACGCTCAGCAGAAATCCTGTTGACTGCTGTTAAGCTTTCGTTGCGTAATTTTTTTATTCTTGTGTTCATTTTCTATTCTTTTTTATGTCACTCTGAGCCTGCCTGCCGCCTGTCTGCCGACGAGGCAGAGACGGGCAGGCTTGTCGAAGTATAACATTATTTTTTTTAAAATTAACCACCAATACCTACGTTAAAACCGATCGATTCAAATTCTGATTTTAATTTATTCAATTCTTCATCTGATGGAGGTTGTATATTTTCCATTTTATTTTCTTTATTAAATCGTTCATATTTCCCGTTTTGGATATTGTGATAAGGCAATAGATCCAGATGGTTAATATTTTTTAATGATTGAATAAAAGATTTAATATTTGAGAGATTTTTTGGAGTATCTGTAATTCCCGGAATTATCGGAAACCGTAAAATTACATTTCGATGATAATCATCGAGCCATAAAAGATTATCTAAAATTTGTTGGGTAGGCACACCGGTATATTTTTTGTGTAACTCATCATCAATGAGTTTAATATCGTAAAGAAACAGGTCGGTTTTTTTTGCGATATTTTGGATTGTTTTTTTAGCGGCATATCCGGTTGTATCAATGCAAGTATGAATGTTTCTGTCTTTACATTGTTTAAGGATTTTAAATAAAAAATCGGCTTGCATTAAGGGTTCTCCACCTGAAAAGGTAACTCCGCCACCAGATTCTTCAAAAAAGATTCGGTCGCCTTCGATGGTTTTAAAAAGTTCATTAATTGAAATTTGATAACCAACGGTAGCTTCTTTTTTAAATGTTTTACCCTCCAACTTATTGGTTTGGATATAATTTTCGGGTTTAGTGTTTTGACTTTCCGGGTTATGACACCACCAGCAATTCAAAGGGCATCCTTTAAAAAAAATGGTTTGTCGAATTCCTGGGCCATCGTGTACCGCAAAATGTTTTATATCAAATATTGTAGCTAACATTTAGTGGGTAATTTATTGAATTTAATCGTTTAAGATCAATAATTTATTAATCTTAAATCTTTACCTAAATAAATTGAGAGAATGAATGAATAGTAACATCCTTCCTTTAATATGGAGGGGAAAAGGAAATTAATAATGATGTATCAGCAAATCCAGCACTCATAGAGTCCTTTGCCGAAATTGTGGTATAAGTTATTTGAATAAATTTGTATCATTTGTTCATAACTATTAATACAAATATAATGAATAAAATTTGTAGATTCTAATGATTATTGTCAGTTTTTTTATAAATCTTCACAAAAGTTGGCAAGTGTAATTAAATCTCTTTTAGAATCAAAATCAATTTTGTTTTCTTTAATGAATTGTTTTATTTCACTTTTATTATTCGAATAAATTTTAAAAAAACTTCTTTTAGTTGCAGGATAAATATTATTCCCATATTTTATTTTAAACGTTAGATTAATCGTAAATGTTTTATCTTCATCATCTTTCAGATTGACTAAATAAGTATGATCTTCAGCTATATTAGTTAAATCAATGGTATTAAGATTTGTGCCTACTGTGTTGGGAGATTTAGCACCATAAGCTCCTTTTTTATTTTGGAATTCTTCCCAGTTGACCTCTCTTCCAATTAGAATTTGAATTTTTTTATTATAGATAAGCTCATAAACTTTATTATTCAGTAAATAAAATTTATTATTACAGATAGAAACATACTCAATAGTTTTGGGATTTAAAACATAAAATTTTTGATTATCAATATAGTATATATCATTTGAAACTATATTATAGTTTAATTCACCGGGAGTTTTACTATTATCTTTAAATACAACCGTTCCTTTTTGGAATGAATTAAAAAAGAATTGAGCATTTTGTGTAAATTGATTATTGATATCACAATTATTTTCCTGTGAAAAACTATTTTGAAAAAAAATAAAAAATGGTATAAACAAAAAATTAAATCGTTTCATATAAAAATATTTTTTAAGTCTATGTAAAAATAGCGATTTATTTTTTCTTAGCAAAATGTTTCGAGTCTCCCCACTCTCCATAACCAATTTCATCGCCTGTAATTCCTATCCTAACCTCAAGGCAATTCGTACAATCGGAAGCGTTTTCATCTGTGCAGGGTTTGTTTTCATATAATTTATAGCTGTCGCGATACATTCCGGGAGTAATATTGGGCATAATAACATTTGCGCCAACTTTTATTGCTTTTTCGCGCCCAATAGGATCAATGGCTTGCAAAGCAGTAGCGGCAGCAATATTTATATCTTTCATCAAAATTCTGAGTATGGCAATCATTTTTAAGGAAAGCGTAAAACGCTCACCTATAGGTTTTAATAGATGTTTGTATTGATATAAAGGGGTGTCTTCGTGTTCGATATATGGCCCCATTCCACACATATCGATGTCAAAATCTTTCATGAATAATAAATCACTGGCTAAATCCTCATCGGTTTGAAAAGGTAATCCTATCATAACACCTGTACCCGTTTGATAACCAATTTTTTGTAAGGATTTTAAACAGTTCAAACGAGTTTCAAAATCATGTTTTTTATCTCTGGGATGGACCTTATAATATAAATCGGGATTTGATGATTCTATCCTAAGTAAATACCTGTGGGCTCCGGCTTCAAACCATTCCTGGTAAACTTCATCCGGTTGCTCACCAAGTGAAATAGTAATGCCCAGTTCATTATTAGATAACTCTTTTATTTGTTTTAGCAGCCTTGATATTCTTTTCGTAAATTTAGGTGTGGAAATTTCTCCTGCCTGTAAAACGAGTGATCCGTATTTTGATTGATGAGCAAATTTTGCAGCATCTAAAATGTCTTGATCGGATATATCATATCGTTTTGCCTTTTGATTTCCTTTTCGTATTCCGCAGTAATAGCAGTTTTTACTGCAAATGTTCGACATTTCAATTAATCCACGGTAATATACTTTTTTTCCAACATGTTCGGCTTTTATTTTAGCGGCATGCGTAAATAGTTTATTTTTATCTTTTTTATCGGATTTTAAAAGAGTTACTAAATCTTCTTTGGAGAATTGCTCTTGCATTAATATTTTATCGATCCTTTTATTCATGCCCATTATTGTTATTTTGTTCACAAAGGTAATAACAAGAAATGAATTATAAACCCAAAATAAAAGACTTTTTTGTCTTTTAATGAGGTCTTCATATAAAAAATCCTGCCACATTGATAGAGCAGGACTTTTTATTTTATTTCCTAAAATAATTATTTAAGTTGGGTACGAATAATTTTAATCTCAGAGGTCTCTGAATCCACTACACTAACATAAGCATAAAGTCCATCGGGGTGTATCTGAAACGTTGAAAATCTGGCGTTTATATCTATTTCCAATTTATCCTGTTCAATGATCGTTTCACAAATATAACTACCTTCCTTGTCATATACGAAGAAAGAATTTCCTTCCCCCTCACTATAATGGAAAAGTAGTATATTTCCTTGATAATCAGACTTTATGGCATAATAAACCGGCCGGATACCTGGATAAATATCGGGATCGTTTAAGCGTTCTTTATTTTCTTCATAGAGCTCCTTTTCCACTAAAAATTGTTTGATTTTCAGGATAAACTTTTCTTTATCTTCTTCAGTGGTCTTTTTGGGTGATTGTTGCAAATTAATGGTTTGAATTTTTTGTCCGTCAGGATTATAAACAGATAATTTATTCTGTACGTTATGGCCAACAATTAAATTTCCTTCAGGAGTCCTTTCAATAATCGTTCTGTCTCTTACACCTGTAGGACTAAAACTAAATAAAGTCCCATCTTTGAGTTTAATTCTTACTGCTTTGAGGTTGATTAAACTGTTAAAATAGCTGTCTACAATAACTTCTTTATTTGTTTCGATATCTTTAATGGAAACGATATATTTTACATCTCCATTGTAAGGGACGTGGCCCAAAATTGCAATTTTATTATTTTTTAAGGCTACAATTTGTAAGGGCATGTAGTCAATTTTAACCATTTTATAAAAATTTCCGTCCAGATCGTAAAATTGAATTCTTCCCTGGTGGTCACTTGCAAAAACAAACTTATTATCTAAAATGCCATGTAGGGTAGGCCTGTATAAAAACTCCCCCGCCTTACCGCCTTTTTTTCCAAATTGCTTGATAAAATCACCCTTCTTATCCAATTTGTAAATATTGTATTTGCTATAGTTACCTACAAAAACTTCTCCTTCTTCTGAAACAACAATACTTTTCATTTTTCCTACAGGATTCCCGTATACCACTTTATCTTTATCATCGAATAATTGGCCCCAATTTGTATGGCTTCCGTAATTTTTGTCAGGTGTTAGTTTTATTATTCCTTTTTGATAAACATTTAATAAGGTTTGTGATTTTGTGAAGGGACTGAAACACAAAATAAATATTGATATCATAATTGTTTTTCTCATAATCATATTTTTTAGTTTATAATGTTCTATGTTCTAATCTCCAATAATTTGATGATTGACTGGCAGACCATTCTTGTCATAAATAGTTACAGATACACTGTTCTGTTTCCAGGCATCATTCAAATCAGGGATATATTCATAATGTTCATAATCATTAACCGGTTTTTGATTATGAGTGTATTTTTTTATGATTAATGTTGAAAAAGCGAAAATAAGACAAACTCCTGCAGCCCAGCTTAATATTGTGCTAAGTTTAAATTTCTTTTTATCGGTTTTTTTGTTATTTATAAATTTTAAAGGTGGTATACATTCAATATCAGGATTTAGACTCCTGAGGGATTTCTTAACTAAAGAAATATTATTTTCAAGAGTTTGTAATTTTTTTTGGCAATCTTTACAATCAACCAAATGGTGCATTATTTCAGACATTCTATCATTTTCAAGAGAATGGTTATGATAATCAAACAATTCTTCTTTCTTTACACAATTCTTCATAGCTTGATGATTTTATATATGTGGCTAATTTTTCGATAACTCTTGATAAGGTTTTTCCTACAGATGTAAGTTTGATTTCTAAAATTTCACTTATTTCTTTATAAGAAAACTCATCATTATAAAGATTAACCAGGACCTGTTCTTTGGGTGTTAATTTCGATAAAGCAGTGGCTATTGCTTTCTTTTGCTCATTTTGGATAATATCTGTTTCAATGGTATTAAAATAATCTTTTTCATAAAGGTTTATATTATCTGTTAAGTGAACATTTTTTTTCTTTTTGTTGATGTTTATATATTTATTGAGTGCACACTTGTAAAGCCATGCTTTAGTGTTTATAGGAGGTTTATTTTTTGTTATCTCGTTGTGCAAGCTTAAAAAAACTTCCTGGGCAATATCCTCGCTGTCTTGTTCCGAAAAAGATATTCTGTAAATAAACTGAAAGATTTTTATATAGTATAAATGGTATATCTCTTCAAAAGGCATAGGTTGGTGTTTTATTAATAAGACAAATGTGCCAAAATTTTGTGACATTAAAAGTGATAAAAAAAATAGTTTTCTAAATATGTTACAAAATATGTTAACAGTTGAAAGTTGCTAAATGAATATATATTATTGGTTTTTTGTTGTGATTTTTTTTATTAATGGGCAATATAGTTACAAATTGTAAGTATAAAAGGCTTTTGTTTTTACTACCTTTGTAATAAATATCAAAAAAAGATTAATAATTATGATAACAAAACAACTTTTAGAACCCAAAAGTATTGTTGTTGTTGGTGGCTCAGATAATATTCAGAAACCCGGAGGGAAAGTTCTTAAAAATTTAATTGATGGAAATTTTAAAGGAGAGCTTTATGTTGCCAACCCTAAAGAAGATGAGGTACAAGGTATAAAAAGTTTTAAAAATCCGGTAGACCTACCTCAGGTTGATTTAGCTATTTTGGCTATTGCTGCTAAATATTGTACTGAAACTGTGCGGATGCTGGCAGAAGAAAAAAGTACTAAGGCATTTATAATTTTGTCAGCAGGATTTAGCGAGGAAAATGAAGAAGGAGCAAAGATAGAGCAGGAAATTGTTGATATTGTTAATCAAAATAATGCTTCGCTTATTGGCCCTAATTGCATTGGGGTGTTAAATCAAAATTATAACGGAGTTTTTACAACACCAATTCCTTCGCTCGATCCTCAAGGAGTTGACTTTATTTCCGGTTCTGGGGCAACGGCGGTGTTTATTATGGAATCGGGAGTGCCAAAAGGGCTTAAGTTTTCGAGTGTGTTTTCTGTTGGTAATAGTGCTCAATTAGGAGTAGAGGAAGTGTTAAAACATATGGATGAAACTTTTGATCAGGAAACCAGCTCTAAAGTTAAGTTATTGTATGTAGAAAGTATTGATAAGCCTGATATGCTGCTTAAACATGCTTCTTCATTAATCCGCAAAGGATGTAAAATTGCTGCCATAAAATCAGGAGGTTCTGAGGCTGGCAGCCGTGCTGCATCATCTCATACAGGAGCCTTGGCTAGTTCAGATGTTGCTGTAGATGCTTTATTCCGGAAAGCTGGTATTGTTCGTTGTCATGGACGAGAAGAATTAATTACGGTAGCATCCATTTTTATGCATCCTGAACTAAAAGGCAAAAATGTTGCCATTATTACTCATGCGGGTGGGCCTGCAGTAATGTTAACCGATGTCTTATCGAATAACAAACTGCAAATTCCACCAATTGAAGGGCCAAAAGCAGATGCTTTATTAGAAAAACTTTTTCCAGGCTCTTCAGTAGCAAATCCTATTGATTTCCTGGCTACAGGAACAGCTGAACAACTTGGCCACATTATCGATGCCTGCGAAAAGGATTTTGATTACATTGATGCAATGGCTGTTATTTTTGGAAGCCCTGGTTTATTCCCTGTTTTCGATGTATATGATTTACTTGATGAGAAAATGAAATCCTGCAAAAAGCCAATCTATCCAATCTTACCTTCCGTAGTTAATGTGCAGGATGAAATAGATGCTTTTATTAAAAAGGGGAGAGTAAATTTTCCTGATGAAGTGGTTTTTGGTAACGCGCTGGCTAAAGTTTATCATACCGAAAAACCAACTCCGGAAAATATAGATATTCCTGAAGTTGACAAGAAAAAAATCAGAAATATTGTTGACCATACCAATGATGGATATATTTCACCTGAAAAGGTGCAACAATTATTAGATGCAGCCGGAATAGCACGAGTGGGTGAAGCGGTGGTTTCTACCAAAAATGATGCTGTAAAAGAAGCTGAAAAATTAGGTTTGCCCGTAGTGATGAAAGTTGTAGGCCCTGTTCACAAGTCGGATGTGGGAGGTGTAGTACTTAATGTGAAAGATACTGAAACTGTTGGCAAAGAGTTTGAACGAATGATGCAAATTAAAGATACAACTGCAATCTTATTGCAGCCTATGCTTTCGGGTACAGAGCTGTTTGTGGGTGCTAAGGCCGAACCTAAATTCGGGCACATGGTCCTTTGTGGATTGGGAGGGATCTTTATTGAAGTATTGAAAGATGTAAGTGCGGGTTTGGCACCCATTGATCAGGACGAATCTTTAAGAATGATTAGAAGTTTGCAAAGCTATGGAATTATAAAAGGAACCCGCGGACAGGAAGGCGTGAATGAAGAATTGTTTGCAGAAATTGTAAGCCGTGTATCCGCTTTGGTAAAAGCCGCTCCGGAAATAGCAGAAATGGATTTAAATCCATTGTTAGGAAAAGCAGATAGAGTAGTTGCCGTTGATGCAAGAATTAGAATTGAAAAGTAAATGAGAAAATTTAAAGATTTTAAATTTAACGAGAAGCTGCTACTTGTATTGGCAATTATGCTTATTGCAGGTATATTTTTGAGATGGCCGCATGTAAAAGAGGGACTTATTAAAGGATTTGAACGTTTCGGATTTATTAAATCAGAAAAAGTTGATGAGTAAAAAAATGAAATATGGATATATTTTATTGATTATATTATTTCTCATTAGTCATTTATTTGTTCAGAAAAACGAAGAAAAGAAGATTAGGATTGAAACTTCAGGTTTTGTTCTCGATGAAAAAGTTAACAATTATGCTTTGATGGGATTTTTATTTAAAATATACATTATTACCTAAGATTTTAAATACGATAGTGATGTTTTTAGTGTTTTACTATTTTTAATCATAATTTAGAATGAAAAAACAAGATATCATTTTTATAATTTGTATTCTCGTTTTCTTTATACCATTCTTTTTGTCTGAGCAGGTATTTCAGCTTTATAATTCTTTTAATAAAGAACATGGAATGGTTATGAGTTTTTTTAAGTTTGCTGTATTAGCAACTTTAGGCGAATCTATAGGATTACGAATACGAAATGGGGTTTATAACAAAAAAGGTTTTGGATTAATTCCACGTGCAATTGTATGGGGCTTTTTAGGGTTAACTATTAAAATGTCTTTTGTGATTTTTGCTACAGGGACCCCTCAGTTTTTAGCCTATCTTGGATTTGAAAAAGCAGTTGAAGCAATGGCAGGTTCTCTCACTCCATTAAAACTTTTAGTAGCTTTTTCAATAAGCGCAGCAATGAATTTAATTTATGCCCCGGTAATGATGACTTTACATAAAATAACGGATACCCACATTTTAAACAATAACGGAACGATAAAGGGTTTTTTTAAACCCATTAAGTTTGGAGAGATTATGGTAAATATGGACTGGCCGGTACAATGGAATTTTGTTTTTAAGAAAACAATCCCATTTTTTTGGATTCCGGCCCACACCATAACCTTTTTGTTACCCTCACATTACCAGGTTTTATTTGCGGCTGTTTTAGGTATTGTACTAGGTATACTGCTTGCAACAGCCAGTTTAAAGAGTGAAAAATAATCGTATATTTGTAATAGTTCGAAAATTAATAAAAAAATAAAATATAGAAACAATGAAAAAAGTAGGTTTATTTTATGGCCCGGTTGGAGGATCAACCGAAAAAGTAGCAAAAAAAGTAGCCGATGCATTAGGTAACGAGAATGTTGAGCTTATTCCTGTAAAAGATGCTAAAGCATCAGATATTGAAAAGTACGAAAATATTATTTTCGGAATGTCAACCATTGGAAAGGAAACCTGGGAATCGGATAAACCGGCAAATGACTGGGATATATTTTTACCGGAATTAGAAAAAATTGATTACAGCAATAAAAAAATTGCGATGTTTGGATTGGGCGATCAGGTTACTTACGACTTGCATTTTGTTGATGCATTGGGTATTATAGCTGAAATTATTTTGCCTAAAGGAGCTCGAATTATCGGAAGAGTTGATGCCGATGGATACGATTTTCGGGAATCGAAAGCTCTGTACGATGGGAAATTTATTGGATTACCTGTTAATGAAGATTTTGAGCCCGAGCTTACTAATCAAAGAATTAATGGCTGGATAGAGAAAATTATACCTGAATTAAATTAGAATTTTAGTTCACATTTTAAAATATAGGAAACAAGCTGTGTTACCTGCGTTTTATATTAATTTTTAAATACGAAAATTTAAGCTATAAAAATTTATATTAAGATTTAAAAGATTAATTTTATGAATAATATACTAATTAATAAGCATACACCAATTGATTATAATATCGTTAAAAAAAAGATTAAAGAAAGCGGATTGCAAAATATTGGATTAGCCTCTATTCGGGAGTTAGTTCGGTTGGTTAATGAAATAGAGAAAGAAACCGGAGAAAAATATATCCGTATGGAAATGGGTGTTCCGGGCTTAGAGCCTGCACAGGCGGGTATTGAAGGAGAGATTGAAGCATTAAAAAAGGGTGTAGCTTCTAAATATCCTATGATTGAAGGAGCTGATATTCTGAAAAAAGAAATTTCGCGATTTGTTAAGAATTTTTTAAACCTTACGGTTAATGAACGAAACTGTATTCCTTCAGTAGGTTCTATGCAGGGGTCGTTTGCTTCATTCCTGGTTTCTTGTCGCAGGGATGTGAAAAAAGACACTACGTTATTTATCGACCCTGGATTTCCCGTTCAAAAGCAGCAGCATCATGTGCTTGGATTAAAATACGAAACCTTTGATGTATATAATTACAGAGGAGATAAGTTAAAAGAGAAATTAGAATCATATCTTAAAAAAGGCAATATATCTACTATTCTCTATTCAAATCCAAATAACCCATCATGGATTTGTTTTACCGAAAAAGAATTACAAATTATTGGTGAGCTTGCCAATAAGTATGATTTTGTGGTGATGGAAGACCTGGCATATTTTGCCATGGATTTCCGTAAAGATTTATCCAAACCAGGGGTACCACCATATCAGCCTACTGTAGCAAATTATACGAATAATTATATTTTATTAATTTCCAGCTCTAAGTCATTTAGTTATGCCGGACAGCGTATTGGCATGATGATTATTTCGGATGAATTATTTGAAAGAAAGTTTCCTGACCTTAAACGATTTTATAAAACCGACGGGTTTGGTTACTCTATGATTTACGGAGCCTTGTATTCTTTATCATCAGGCACTAGCCATTCAGCACAATATGGTTTGGCAGCTATGTTAAAAGCAGCCAATGATGGGGAGTTTAATTTTGTAGAAAGCGTAAGAGAGTATGGTGAGCGAGCTAAAATAATGAAAAAAATTTTTACCGATAATGGATTTAATATTGTTTATGATAAAGATGAGGGCCAACCCTTAGCGGATGGTTTTTATTTTACTATTTCATATCCTGGAATGGAAGGAAGTGAGTTGTTAGAGAAATTGTTATATTATGGAATAAGTGCTATAGCCCTGTCTACAACCGGAAGTGAACGAACCGAAGGATTACGCGCCTGTGTTTCTCAAATTCATAGAAGTCAGTTTAATGATCTGGAAAAAAGAGTAAAGATTTTTAACGAACATTACACTAAATAAAAATATATGAAGGCATCAACTTTAATATGTTGTTATAGACACATTAGCCGAGAATCTTTTAAACCTGTTCAATAACAGTCGGGAGATTATTGTTTTTCATCGGTTATTTAGGCAAAAAATTATTATCTTTGAGTGCATTCAAAAAATATAATTAAAACTTAAAATATAAAGAATAATGGCAAAAGTAAAAGGAGCAATTGTAGTTGACATTGAAAGATGTAAAGGCTGCGCTGTATGCGTACCTGCTTGTCCGACAAATGTAATACAATTATCACAAAATGTTAATGGCAAAGGTTATCATTACGCTTACATGGAAAACCCTGATGCTTGTACAGGATGTTCTAATTGTGCAATTGTTTGTCCGGATGGTGTAATTACAGTTTACCGAAAAAAGTAAACCAATAAGTATTAAATTTTAAAAAGAACTATAATAATGAAAGAATTACGATTAATGAAAGGCAACGAAGCGATAGCTGAAGCAGCTATTCGTGCCGGTGCCGATGGCTACTTTGGGTATCCAATTACTCCACAATCAGAGGTTCTTGAATATCTTATGGCAGAAAAACCCGAAGAAAGAACCGGAATGGTTGTTCTTCAGGCCGAAAGTGAAGTTGCTGCTATTAATATGGTATATGGCGGAGCCGGTTGTGGAAAAAAAGTTATGACCTCTTCATCAAGTCCTGGAATAAGCCTTAAACAAGAAGGAATTACTTATATTGCAGGTGCCGAGTTACCTTGTTTGATTTTAAATGTCGTTAGAGGAGGGCCAGGATTAGGAACTATTCAACCTGCGCAATCAGACTACTTCCAGGCAGTAAAAGGTGGTGGACATGGTGATTATAAATTAATTGTTTTAGCTCCAGCATCTGTTCAGGAAATGTATGACTTTGTGGATTTAAGTTTCGAACTTGCTTTTAAATACCGAAATCCAGCCATGATCTTATCCGATGGAGCTATCGGCCAGATGATGGAAAAGGTTGAAATTGGTGAGCAAAAAAAGAGATTAACTGATCAGGAAGTAAAACAAAAATATCCCTGGGCTACAACAGGAAAAGATGCTAACAGAGAAAGAAATATTATTACTTCATTAGACCTGGATCCTGTAAAACAAGAACAGTTTAACCATAAACTTCAGTCGAAGTATAAAGAGATGGAAGAAAAGGAAGTTCGTTTTGAAGAAATCCAAACCGAAGATGCCGAATTTCTTTTTGTTGCCTACGGGACAAGTTCTCGTATTTGTGAAAAATCTGTTCAACTTGCTCGTAAAAAAGGGATTAAAGTTGGTTTATTAAGACCAATTACCTTATTCCCGTTTCCTAAAAAGAGATTATTGGAACTAGCTGGCCAGGTAAAAGGAATGATATCTGTGGAAATGAGTGCAGGACAAATGGTTGAAGATGTGAAATTAGCTGTTGAGCATAAAATCCCTGTTATCCATTATGGTAGAATGGGAGGTATTATACCATCTCCTGGTGAGATTGTTGAAGTATTAGAACAAAAATTTTTATAGGAGGTTAAAATGGCTGAAAATACAGTAAATAACGATATAATTAAAGAAGAAAATTTGGTTTATCAAAAAACCAAATTAATGACAGATAATGTTCTTCACTATTGTCCTGGTTGTGGACATGGCACTGCTAATCGGTTGGTAATGGAAGTAGTTGAAGAAATGGATATCCAATCAGAAACTATTGGCGTTGCTCCTGTTGGCTGTTCGGTTCTTGCTTATAATTACATGGATATAGATATGCAAGAAGCAGCTCACGGAAGAGCTCCGGCATTAGCAACCGGTATAAAACGTCTTTTTCCCGATAAGTTTGTATTTACTTACCAGGGTGATGGTGACTTAGCTGCTATAGGAACTGCCGAAACCATTCATTCTTGTAACCGAGGTGAAAATATTACCATTATTTTTATCAATAACGGCATATATGGTATGACTGGAGGACAAATGGCACCTACTACTTTGGAAGGAATGAGATCGTCCACTTCACCATACGGCCGAGATACTAAATTAATGGGTAACCCATTAAAAATTACCGAATTGGTTGCTCAATTACCCGGGACATATTATGTTACCCGTCAGGCAGTACATACTCCTGCAGCCGTACGTAAAGCTAAAAAAGCCATTCGAAAAGCTTTTGAAAATCAGAAATTGAAAAAAGGCCTCTCTTTTGTAGAGATTGTATCTAATTGTAACTCTGGATGGAAAATGACTCCAAATGATGCAAATCAATGGATGGTTGATAATATGTTCCCATTTTATCCACTTGGAGATATAAAAGTTCCTGAAGAATAAATCAGGTAAACAAAATTTGATTTTAAAACTCAAAAATTAAACAAAATGACTGAAGAAATTATTATAGCCGGATTTGGAGGACAGGGAGTTCTTTCCATGGGTAAAATTTTATGTTACTCAGGTATTGTTCAAGGACAAGAAGTTAGCTGGATGCCATCCTATGGACCTGAAATGAGAGGAGGAACTGCTAATGTTACGGTTATCCTTAGCGATGAACGAATCAGTTCTCCAATCATTAACGAATATGATACTGCTATTATACTTAACCAACAATCAATGGATAAATTCGAAGAAATGGTTAAGCCGGGAGGAACATTACTTTATGATGGAAACGGTATTACGCGCCATCCCGAACGTAAAGACATTAATATTTACCGGGTAGATGCAGCCGAAGAAGCTACCAAGATGGAAACTACAAAAACCTTTAATATGATTGTTTTAGGCAGTTTTCTAAAAATTAAACCCATTGTGAAAATGGAGAATGTTGTTGCCGGCTTAAAAAAATCATTACCCGAAAGATATCACCATCTTTTACCGGTTAATGAAAAAGCGATTAAACGTGGAACTGAAATAATTCAGGAAATACAAAAATTGAATTAATTTACTTTTTTTCATAAATAAAAAAACATCCGATACTTTACTTGCTATCGGATGTTTTTTTTGATTTCAAATCTATAGTTATTTATAATTTGTTATAATAAATTTGTAATTTATTTAATAATGAAATACTATGAGCAAGAAATCTCAAATTGATGCTACCGACCGGAAAATTCTATCTTTTCTAATCAAAAATGCCCGAACTTCTTTTCTTGAAATAGCTCGTAATTGTAAAATTTCGGGTGCTGCCATTCATCAACGTATCGGAAAGCTTGAAGATGCTGGTATAATAAGCGGATCAAAATTTATTGTTAAACCGAAAGCTGTAGGGTTTGATATTTGTGCATTTGTGGGTATTTTATTAGATAAAGGGCATGTTTTTGATAAAGTTATACAAGAAATTGATAAGATTCCTGAAATTGTGGAATGTCATTTTACAACAGGAACATGGTCCTTATTAGTGAAAATGTACTGTGTCGATAATCAACATCTAATGAATGTTTTGGTAAATAAAATGCAAAAAATACCGGGAATTGCCCGGACAGAGACTTTTATTTCTCTAGACCAGGCAATCGACCGTGAATTTAGTATTTAAATCTGGGAGCTGTTTATGAAACAAAAGTTAGAAAAGCTTCTTAGATTGAGTTCACGTTAATTTATTATTTTAAAGTCCAAATTATTACCCATAAATCAAATACTATTTGTAATTTAGAGGTATAAAAAAAGAAAAAAGCCGCCACAAAGGGTACATACACGTATGTGGATGGAAGTTCCACCGGCTCAAAGGCCCGGGAAAAACCCGGGCTACTTTTTATTATAT
>JAXHVS010000130.1:0-47218 GCA_034189025.1 Bacteroidota bacterium | reverse complement strand
TAATTTAAAATATATTTTTTGGACATGATTTTTTACAAAAAATATATTTTAAATTAAACAAATATTCTAATCATGAAAAAAATTAGCAAACTAATTATTTATCTACTTCTAACAATGTGCATTTTTCAGGTTAATGCACAAAATGTATCAAAAGAAATTACGCTTAACGATATTTATAAAAAAGGCGTATTTAGAGAAAATTCTGTTTACGGAATTCGGTCGATGAAGGACGGAGAACACTTCACTACAATTGAAAAAGGCAAAAAAATTACCAGGCACAGTTTTAAATCGGGCGAGGCGGTTGAAATTCTATTTAACAGCATTGAAGATGATTTTAATATCAGAGATTATGTATTTTCTGCTGATGAATCAAAGATTTTATTAGCTGTAAATGCAGAATATATTTATCGCCGCTCTTTTACGGCTGATTATTATATTTATGATATTCAATCAAAAGAAATAAAAAAGGTAAGCGAAAAGGGGCGGCAAATGTTTGCAACTTTTTCTCCAGATGGAACAAAAGTAGGTTTTGTGAGGGATAATAATATTTTTATCAAAAATTTAAAAACAAACGAAGAGCAACAAATTACTTTCGATGGAAAATTTAATCATATCATAAATGGTGGTACCGACTGGGTTTACGAGGAAGAATTTGCATTTACAAAGGCTTTTTTCTGGTCGCCAAAGGGCGATAAAATTGCCTATTATAAATTCGACGAGAGTGAAGTTCCTGTATTTAATATGACAAAATACAATAGTGATCTTTATCCTGAAAATTATGCTTACAAATATCCAAAAGCTGGTGAAAAAAATTCAATAGTAAGTATCCATGTTTATGATTTAAATACTGGAAAAACCAATACCATGGATGTGGGAGAAGAAAAAGATCAATATATACCACGTATAAAATGGGCCAACGAAAATAATAAGTTAGTGATCATCCGTGAAAACAGGCTACAAAATCATATCGAAATTCTTTTGGCAAATACTGATAACAGAACATCAAATGTAATTTACGAAGAAAAAAACAAATATTATATTGAAAGAATCGACGACTCATACATGACCATGACTGACGATGGGAAATATTTTATAATTAACAGCGAAAAAGATGGTTGGAACCATTTGTATCTATATGATATCAATGGTAAATATATCAATCAGATTACTAAGGGAGAATGGGATGTAACCGATTTTATTGGTATTGACAGCAAAACAAATACCGTTTATTATCAATCGGCCGAGGAATCGCCTTTACACAGAGCAGTTTACTCAATTAAAATGGATGGAAGCAAAAAGAAAAAATTATCGGAAAAAAAAGGCAATAACCGGGCTGTGTTTAGTAATGGATTTAAATATTATATTAACTATTATTCGAATGCAACAACTCCCCGTTATATTACTTTACATAACAAAAAAGGGAAGTTAATTCGTGTATTGGAAGATAATGAAAAACTTAAACAAACGATTAAAGAATATAATTTTACACCGGTTGAATTTTTAACCATAAGTACACCATCGAGCCAATGGGATTTGAATGCTTATATGATTAAACCTCCTGATTTTGACCCAGAAAAAAAATATCCTATGTTTATGTATCTATACGGAGGGCCGGGTTCTCAATCCGTTTTAGATAACTGGTCGCGTAGTTATGCATGGTTTCAGATGTTGGCTCAAAAAGGGTATGTTGTTGTTTGTGTTGATAATCGAGGAACCGGTGGCCGTGGAGAAGAATTTAAAAAAATGACTTACGGGCAGTTAGGTAAATATGAAACCGTTGACCAAATTGAAGCAGCTGAGCATTTAAGCCGTTTACCCTATATTGATGAAAACAGAACAGGCATTTGGGGCTGGAGTTATGGTGGATTTATGTCCACATCATGTTTATTCCTTGGAAATAATGTTTTTGAGATGGCCATTGCCGTTGCACCTGTTACCAGCTGGAGATATTACGATTCTATTTATACCGAATTATACATGGGGCTGCCACAGGATAACCCGAATGGATATGATGACAATTCACCATTAAACCATGCGGATAAATTAAAAGGGAAATATCTTTTAATTCATGGTACTGCCGATGATAATGTCCATTTCCAAAACGCTATTGAATTATCTGAAAAGCTGGTACAAGAAAATAAACAATTTGAAATGCAGTTTTATATGGATAAAGATCATGGCATTTATGGTGGAAATACCAGTTATCATTTATATACCCGTATGACTAATTTTATTTTAGAAAATCTATAAAAATTGAATAAATCATTAAAAAAGCATCAGGTTAATTATCTTGATGCTTTTTTTATTGCTATTTTAAGAAAATCATTATTTTTGTAAGCGTAAAATTTGCCCAGATGGCGAAATTGGTAGACGCGCTAGTTTCAGGGACTAGTATCAGCAATGATGTGCAGGTTCGAGTCCTGTTCTGGGCACCAGAAAACTATAGAAATCTGATAATAAGTTAAAGGCATTCATTATCCAATGACAGGGTAATAAAGTTCATTTAAAATAAACAAAATTTTTGCCCAGGTGCTGAAACCTGCCTGCCAGCCACGGCTGGTAAACCGGCAGGCAGATTGGTAGACACCTTGAGTATAAATAAAGTTCTTATAAATATATGGAATCGCCCAGATGGTGAAATTGGTAGACACGCCAGCTTGAGGGGCTGGTGACCTTCATTGGTCGTGCAAGTTCGAGTCTTGTTCTGGGCACAAAGGCCTGATTTTTTTATCAGGCCTTTTTTGTCTTTTACAAAACAATGTTCGTTAAAATTAACGATACAACCTGAAGAAATTGAAAGCTTCGCCGAACTGCTTTGAACTACAAACTAAGCTCAGCAGGGATAGGAAAAGTAAATTATTTTAAGAATATGAATATAATGATGTGAATAAAATTACTGTAACATACTAACCGTTAAAAAATTTTAAAATGATACCGATAATAAACTTTGTCCAAAAACAAAATTATCAATAAAATCTCTTTTAAATTTTTTTTTCAGGCTGTTTACCTCATTCAAGCCAAATGTTTGGATATACCATTCCCCGCCAACACAATTGTAAGCCAGCTCAAAATCTTCCTTTTTACCCCACAACCAACATTCTTGTTTAAAAGTGTCGTAAAATTTAGTGCTCATCCATTTACTTTGATCGCCTACAACATTAAAATAAATTCCTTTTTTAGTCACCTCTTCTCCAAAAGAGAGGGTATCATATTCAATGCCACCTACTTCGGTTGTAACGCGTATTTTCTCATACTTATCAAGTCCATGGGCAGCAATAAATGAATTAATTTCTTTATTTAACAAATTTTCATTGGTATTAATAAAAACATTTAAAAAATTCTTACTGCTAAACCAATCTTTTGTTTCAAGCCTGTTCAATTTCTCCAGGCTATTTACTATGAGAATGGATTTGTTAAAATCGTATTCTTTAACATCTGTAATAAAACGGGCATAATGCTTTAAAGGGACATTGCAGCTTTCGTCCCAATCCTCAATTAAAAGAAAATCATTTTCATCTTGGGGTTCAAAAGTGAGTTTATAGTGGCTGGTTGATAATCCCATGCTAATTATTTTAAATCGTAAACAAAACTTTACAGCTACTTATTGTTTTTCGATAACGAATAAAACTGATAACTAAAATGTTAATAACTTACGGCATTTTTTATTTCATTCCTCCGCCTATTTTTATATATTACAATCTTAAATTTTAAGTAATAGAAAATTATATCTTACTTTAAAACTTCTTTTATTACTTTTTGCTGATAATATTAAACCAAATTATTTAAGTATTTAAATGGATTTTTTAGATTCATTTCCAGAAGTTGTTTTTGAAATTGATAAAAATTTTACGCTAACATTTATCAATGCATCAAGTGAAAAAATAACCGGTTACCAAAAGCATGAAATAATTGGGAAAAGAATAAAATTAGAAGATTTTTTTGCACCAGAAGATATTTCTTCGATGCAATATAATTTTTCTGAAATTTTTAAAGGTAATCATATTACAGGAAATCATTACAGGATGCTCAACAAATATGAAGAAGAAATCATTTTAAAAATTCAGAATTACCCCATTAAAGAAAATGGTAAAATTGTTGCATTAAGATGTTTAGCTGTAAATATAACAGAGCAAGAAAATAAACTACAAGCCTTAAGAGACAAAGAATATCATTATAGACAAATTTTTCTAAACTCTCCAATAGCATACCAATCCTTGAACAACGAAGGAATTATTATTGATGTAAATCCAGCATGGGAAAAAACAACAGGCTATTGTTATAAAGAAATTGTGGGAAAACAATTTAAATCTATCTTAGACGATGGTTATAAAGAGAAATTTAAAAAGAAATTCAGACTTTATAAAGAAAAAGGAGAAATTAATAATGTTGATTTGAAGTTAAGAAAAAAAAATGGAGATACGATTTATGTTCATTACTTTGGAAAAGTTGAATATGCTGATGATGGAACTTTTCTTCGAAGCCATGCTGTTTTTACGGATATTACGGCCCAAAAAAAGGCCGAAGAAACGTTAAAAAAATCGGAGAAAAGATTCAGAGAGCTTAATGCAACCAAAGATAAATTTTTCTCTATCATTGCTCATGATTTAAAAAATCCTTTTAGCGACTTAATAGGATTTACCCAATTACTTGCCACAAATATTCAAAAATATGACAAAAATAAAATTGAGCAATTCGTAGAAATTATCCATCAAAGCTCAAAATTGGCCTATGGATTACTGGAAAATCTATTAGAATGGTCGAGAACACAAACCGGAACATTAACGTATAAACCTGAATTTTTCGATATAAAACATATTATTGATGAAAATATTGAACTTTTACATTCAAATGCACATCACAAAAATATCCGGATCATTTCAGAAATCAATAAAAACACTCTTGTATATGCCGACCGAAATATGGTACATACCATTGTGCGTAATTTACTATCCAATGCTATAAAATACACTCACAATGGAGGTTTCGTAAAACTTACAAGCACCACTTTACAACATCATATTGAAGTTTTTATTGAAGATAATGGGGTAGGAATTGATAAGGAGAATGTACGCAAATTGTTTCGCATAGATGAAAGTTATTCAACTCTTGGGACTCAAAGAGAAAAAGGAACCGGGTTGGGATTAATTTTATGCAAAGAATTTATAGAAAAAAACAGAGGGCAAATAAACGTAAAAAACACACCCGGTAAGGGGAGTATCTTTTCTTTTACTCTTCCAACAAAAATTGCAGGATAAAGAAATTTAAAACAAGTCTACCGAAATATTTTGAATAAAAGCAGTGTAGGTCACTTCATCCTCTAAGCGAGCCATAGATAAAAGAATTATTACCGATTTTTCTTCTCCTGTTTTTATACTTTCAATTGTTACCTCTTTACGTTCGCCAATTATTTTCTCTTCGTTTGGATCAAGCAATGCATTAATAAATTCATCCTCATATTTTTCTTTAGGAAACAATTTACTTATTTTTCTACCTAAAACAATATCTCTTTCTATTTCCCAAAGCTCTTCGGCTGCTTTGTTAAAAAACTTAATTACACCATGATGATCGAATGTTAAAATAGCATCTGAAGCCCCTTCAAGTGTTCGTTCGGTTCTTTTTTGTACTTTTTCAATTTCATTAAATTGCTGTTTTACATCTTCGCGTGCTTTTTTCAATTGTGCTTTTAAATCAACTCTCGATTGCTTCAGCTCTTCTTCCTGTTGTTTAAGCAGCTCGGTTTGTTTTTGGGTTTCAATTTCCATTATTTTTTCATTTGTTGTATCATTTCCAATATAAATGATCTTGGAAATATCATCGTACATATCCCTAACGGCCGACAATGAAGCACGTACCCAAACATCTTTATTTTCTTTGGTTCTTTGCCGTATAGTTCCTTCCCAACTTTCTCCTTGAGAAACTTTACTCCAAATATCTTTTATCTTGTTTAAATCGGATTTATCTACAAAATCAAATATACTTTTTTCTTTAAGTTCATAAAGTGGATAATTCATTAAATCGATAAATTTCTTATTGCATTCTAGCAGATCACCCGTAGGCAGGAATTCTACTTTAACTGTTGATTTATTTAATGCATCAATTTGTGCCTGATAATCCAAACTTTTCTTTTTCTGATCGGTCGTGTCAATAGCAAGAAATAAAATCTTGTCAACCTCACCATTTTCTTTTCTCATACAGGTATAGGTAGAAATAGTCCACAAGTCACGTCCTTGTTTTGTAACGTGCTTCATATCTCCCTCAAAATGTGTTCCACCATTGGCTAAATTCGTCCATAATTTATTAAACCAACTTCTATCCTTTTCATTTATAAACATTGAAATATTTTTACCTTCCACTTCGGCATTTTTCTCATATCCCATTTTTTTAATAAACTTGGTATTTGCATAAATCAATGTTCCATCCGGATCGTATTCTGCTCTAAGTAAAGTATGATTAACAGCATTTGTAAAGGTAATAAACTTCTCACTTTGTCGAGCTGCTTCCTCCTGAGTAGCTTGCAACTCTTCCATATTTTGCCGCATTTGTTCTTCTTGTGAGGCTAATGCCTCGGCTTGTTGCTGTGATTCCTTAAGTAGTTTTGCCGTACGGGTATTGATTTTTACATTTGAAATTGTAGAAGCAATATTTTCGGCAACATTCTCCACAAAATCAACAATATGTTTTTCCAGTGGTTTTATAGCACCAATTTCAATTACTCCATGTACCTCTTCATTAACCTTTAATGGAACAACAAGTAAACATCCTGGGGTTGCTTTTCCTAAACCCGAAGTAATATTTACGTAACTTTCGGGAACATCGGTCATATAAATTGTTTCTTGCTCCAATATGGCAGCGCCAATAATTCCTTCATTTAATTCAAGTCTTTTATCCGCATATTTTCGTCGTTCGTAGGCATAACAAGCCGTCATCTTTAAATGAACATCGGCTTGGTCTTCATCTTCAATAATAAAAAAAGCACCTTGGTTTGCATGAATATATTTAACCAGATTGCTGATTAAATTATAAGAAAGCTCTTCAATATTATCAGAATCTTTTCTTAAAATATCACCAAATTTTGCTAATCCTTCTGCTATCCAGTTTCGTTGCTGGTCTTCTTCTCGTCTACGATCTTCTTCTTCTTTGTTTTTCTTTAAATTATTGCGTAGATCTAAAATAGATTGTCCCAAAACATCATCTTCACCTTGAACCTTATATTCGGCATCAATATTTCCCATCCTGATTTTCTCGACAAACCGAAAGATACGCTGATTTTTATCTAGTTCTTGCTTTAATGCTTTATGAAGAGATTCTGAAGTATCGGCATATTTTCTGCTTATAAGGTAAGCATAGAAAGCCAGGACAAATGGAGATAAATCTAAAATTAAATAAACCGGATTATTCTTATGTATTTCTAAAACTTCTGAGAAACTAATTTTTTTAATAAAAAAATCAACCGTTAAAATAAATAAAACAGTTAATAGCCCTATAATAAAACCACTAATTGTATATTTAAAAACAATACCATGTGAATTTTTATCTTTCATAAATCGTATTTAAAAATTTTTGAGAAATTAAAAATAATAAATCTTTTCAACAAATTTCTATTGCCTAATATATAATTTTTAAGAGAATGATTCGATAATAATCCCTTACAGTTTTATATTTTTTTTAAAAAGTTGTTTTATTTAGCTAAATTACAGAAAGATAATGTATAAGATTAATGTGCTGCTTTTAACATAAATGATGCCATTTGTCCGAGAGGTATAATTTTATCTACAGCCCCAATTTTTATTGCTTCTTTAGGCATCCCAAAAACCACACAAGTTTTTTCATCCTGAGCTATAGTTTTGGCTCCTGCTTCCTTCATTTCCAATAGGCCTTTTGCCCCATCATCCCCCATCCCTGTCATAATTAACCCTACTGAGTTTGCTCCTGCATATCGGGCAGTAGATCGAAATAACACATCAACAGATGGGCGGTGCCGGTTAACTAATGGCCCTTCTTTTACTTCAACAAAATACCTTGCACCGCTTCTTTTTACCAAAGTATGATAATTTCCTGGGGCAATAAGTGCTTTTCCCCGAATAATGGTATCGTTATTTTCAGCTTCTTTTACGGTAATATAGCAAATATCATTCAACCGGTTTGCAAAGGATGTAGTAAATTTTTCGGGCATATGTTGAACAATAACAATTCCGGGTGAATCGGGTGGAAGTGCGGTTAAAAATTCAGTTAATGCTTCGGTACCTCCAGTTGATGCTCCAACAACTACAACTTTTTCAGTTGTTTTAATCATACTGTGCTTAAATGCCGGAGGGATAATTGCATCAGCGGTATATTTAGGCTCAACATAAATGGGCAGTGAGGTAACATTCCGACGCTTAATCTTTGCATGAGCGGCCGCTTTTATAGCTTCACAAATTCTGAGTTTTGATTCCAGAATAAATTCTTTGGTATACATGTTAGGCTTAGTAATAATCTCCAAAGCACCATATTCTAAAGCTTTCAAACCTGTTTCGGTTCCTTTTGCTGTTAAACTTGAGATAATTACAACAGGTATAGGATGCTGCGACATGATCTTTTTTAAGAATGTTAACCCATCCATTTTGGGCATTTCAATATCTAAGGTTATTACATCGGGAGCTTCGTTTTTAATTTTTTTGGCAGCTATATATGGATCAGATGCAGTAGCCATAACCTCAAGTTCTGAATCTGAGTTTATTATTTCGGTTAGGTTTTGTCTTACTACGGCCGAATCATCAACAATTAATACTTTAATCTTTGCTTTGGGCATTTTTTAAAATAAATTAGATCACAGAATATTAAAACTACAAAAAAATAATGAAATCTAAGTAGATTACTTTTGGATATTATTATTTTGCTTCTGCACATACCGTTGCTTTACCTCCCCTGTATGGGTAAAAAAGATAATTTTCCTTCCTAATTTACCTCCTACACTCGAACTTATAATCGGTATATTTTCTTCGGCAAGTATATCTTTTGCCAACGAAATATTTCGTTGGCCAATATTAAAATGGGGATTTTTTGTTTCAATCATTTCTCCACCACCAAAAATTTTTGCTTTAATATGATGTTTTTTACTCCCAAAATTGATTATTTTCTCCACAAGTTTTTCTATCGCAATATTTCCATACTTGGGTGATGCTAACCCTTCACCATTCCATAGAGGTAGCATATAATGACACATTCCACCATATTTTAATACCGGATCGTAAAGGCACACAGCCACACAAGATCCCAAAATAGTGTTTATTTGAAAAGGCTCCTTGCTGGCATATAAAGCTGCCGGATATAAAAAGTGTGACTGATAATTATTCATCTTAAAAATTTACCGCTAAAACGTTTCCTCATTATCGCCTAAAGTTTTATCCTCATCGAAAAAAAGCTCATTTCCATCAAAAGCAAAACCACTTATGTGCGATTCATTTTCGGGGATAGAAATTGTAAATTTAGCTCCTTCCTCCTGTTTACTTTTTATTTCGATAGTTCCGTTTAACAAATCCAAAAGTGCTTTGTTTATAGAAAGGCCCAAACCATGGCCACGATTTATTGAATTAATTCCAGAGTCCAATCGTTTAAATCGGTCGAAAATAACTTTTTGATCCTCTTTAGAAATCCCAGTCCCAAAATCTTGTACGGCAATTTTTAGCTGTTTTTTATCAATCCAGGCCTTAATAATTACTTTATTATTTTCGTAACTAAATTTAACCGCATTACTTAACAGGTTTGAAACAATTAACCTCAATTTTTCAGGATCTGTTTTAAAGAAAAAAGGGGTTTCTTCTGAAGAAGGTATTTCAAATTGTAATTCAATATTAATCCTTTTCTTTTTACATTCATATTTAAACGAATCGATTACACTCTCAAGTAGGTGTCTTATATCGACATTTAATATCTCGGGAAAAATTTCACCTGCCTCAATTTTTGCTGCCACAAAAATATTTCTTAATTGAAAATCAAGATTAAAGGCTTCAGAATAAATTAAAGAAACCATGGAAATAACTTTCTTCCAATTTTCTTTTTGTACGGATAAAATATTTTTTGATAAAGCAAGAATTGAAGCAAAAGGATTAATAATCTCGTTGGTAATGTTAGATATAAAATGACTTTTAAGGGCTTCAGACTCTTCCAGTTTTTTATTTACGTCTTTTAGCTCTTGATTTAATACTTGCACTTCTTTTAATGCTTTTTTATTCTGATCGAATCGCTTTTTTAGTTCATCAATTAGTTCCTGGTCGGTTAATTCGCTCATAGCTTTAATTTTATGTTAGATTTAAATTCGTTTAAATATAGTAGGCTTGATTTGCTGAAGCGGAACATCCATTCCTAAAATAGACTCGGAATGTCCAATAAAAAGATACCCTCCTTTTTTAAGTTTATTACATAGTTTATTAATTACCTGCTCCTGGGTATCTCTATTAAAATATATTAAAACATTACGGCAAAAAATCACATCATAAACATCTGAAAGATTATAGGCCTCATCCATAAAATTCAGTCTTCTATACTCAACTTTATCTCTTAAATCTTTTATAACACGTACGGTTTTATTCATTCGATCTTTGCTTCTCAAAAAATATTTTCGCTTCAATTCTAAGGGAATATTTACAATTCTTTCTTCTTTAAAAACAGCCAAAAATGCTTTTTGAAGTATTTGTGAAGAAATGTCTGTACCTAATATGGAAAAATCGAAATAGGAATAGTTGTTCTTAAATTCATTTAATGTTATAGCAATAGTATAAGGCTCTTCTCCGCTTGAGCATCCGGCACTCCATACTTTAAAATTTTTATTATAATTATTAGTAGCAACAAATTCTGGAAGAATTGTTTGTGTGAGAAAATCAAAATGTACCGGTTCCCGATAAAAGTCTGTTTTATTGGTGCTTACCACATCAAGCATATGAATGATCTCATTTTTATGTCCATCTTCGCTAAAAACAAAATCGGCATACTCTTTAAACGAAGTTATTTTAAGTTCCCTTAATCGTTTTTGAAGCCTGCTCTGAAGCATTACTTTTTTAACGGGTGGCATCTTAATGCCTGATTGCAAAAAAATAAATTTACTTAACCGATCAAAATCATCGGAAGTCATTTGTGCTTTAAAAATCTGATTTAATGTATCGTCTACCATCTATTTTAAAATAATAATTAAAATAAAAGAAGGTGGATGGGGCAATCCCCCTAATTTACTCAAAATGCAAAGCATTTTGTTACCCTAACCTAACCTGATTAAATTACTTCTTTTAATCGTAAAAAGTTCATAAAGTCTATTGTATTAATTAATCTAAGAGAATGCCCCATTTTAAAAGTTTTCGTATTCGTCGTCGATTTTTTTATCATCGTACATTTTCAAATCTATACCCGACGTTTTTTCTTTCTTCTTCTCTTTTACTATATTTTCTTCATTCTTTTTTGAATCATTCTTTTTTTCTGTTGCTTTTGATGCTGAATTATAGGACAACTTTTTATTTTTAACATCTTTACCCACAGAAAAATAAGATATATTTTCTTTCAGTTGATCTGCCTGGCTCGAAAGCTCTTCGGAGCTGGTAGCCAGCTCTTCTGATGCAGCAGCATTCTGTTGTGTTACCTGATTTAGCTGCTGTATGGCGTTATTTATCTGGTCGGCTCCTGAATTTTGTTCGATACTTGCTGCAGAAATTTCTTGTACTAACTTAGCTGTTTTTTCTATTTCTGGAATTATTTGCATCATTAATTCACCAGCCTCTTCGGTAATTTTTACACTCTTATCCGACAAACCAACAATTTCGTCGGCAGCTACCTTACTTCTTTCTGCCAATTTTCGAACTTCGGCAGCCACTACAGCAAAACCTTTCCCATGTTCGCCTGCACGGGCTGCCTCAACGGCTGCATTTAAGGCCAGAATATTGGTTTGGAAAGCAATATCATTTACTACCCTTATCTTATCGGCAATTTGACGAATAGATGTTAAGCTTTCCTGAGCTGCTTCGGCAACTTTTTTAATTCCACTGGTTGCTTCGACAGATATTTTCTCGGTTTGTTGAGAATTTTCGGTATTTTGTTGAATATTAGAAACCATCTCTTCCATGGATGATGAAATTTCTTCGGTTGATGAGGCCTGCTCATTTGCTCCCTGAGATAGCTGCTGTGAACCACTGCTTAATTCCTCGCTGGCTTTTAAAATATTGTCTGCCCCGGTTTTTGTCGATTCTATTACATCATATAATTTTGCGTTCATCCGTTTAACTGATTTTAACAATACAGCTAATTCATTATATCCATCGTTTTCTTCAATTTTCTGGGTTAAATCTCCTTTGGCAAGATTATTAATAATTCGAACCACATTGTTTAAAGGAATAGTAATACTTCGAGTTAATAAAGTTCCTGAAATAACGATAAATAAAAGTACTACAACACTTAAAGCATAGGAAATATTTGTAATTCTATCACTTAGTTGAATACTTTCCTTATGCGCATTTTCAGCCTCAGTTAAACTAATTTGTGTAAACTCGTCCATTGCACCACGCATGGCTTGAAAAACTACTTCATATTCGTTAGCATACAAGCGGTGAGCTTCTACAACATTTGTATCTTTAATGGCTTGAATAATTCGATTGGTTACACCCTCAAGCTTTGCATAATTTGTTTTTATTGTATTATTTATCTCAACATACTCATTATTTTTAGCTACATATGATACAGAATTAAAATCATTATAACGGTCATTTACCTGCTCAAAATTTTCCCAAACTTCACTAATTTTATTTTCTACACGGGCCATATCATTATTGTATGCAAGAGAAACCATTTGAATCAAAGCAACACTGGACTGATATGCATCCCTGTCGGCTTCAATTAAATAATCGATACTCATTAAATGATCTTCGTAAATAAGATCAACCTTTTCCTGAACTTTATGAATTTGGGTAATATTAAATATGTTGCCTATAACAACTACCAAAATTATTAGAAAAAACACCAATACCAGGCGCATTCCAATTTTTAAATTATTTAATAATTTCATAAACTTTTATTTTTATGTTAATTAATTTATCTGAAAAATTATTTCTTTTCTTTTTTAGATTTTTTATCCATAGTGGATTTCCCTTCATTAGTTTTTTCTTGTAAAGAAACAATCTCGTCTGATGAAAATACTTTTTCCATATCGAGCAGCATAATGAATTTTTCATCTACTTTAAACATACCATAAATAAATTCTGATTTGAATTTACTGCCAATACTTGGTGGAGGTTGTATCTGGCTATCGTCAATTTCACGAACAGCTTGAACCGAATCGACCAAAGCTCCCACCTGAACCATATCATGATCTAGCTCAACTTCCATTACTACAATACAGGTATTAGTGGTAAATTCTGTTGGGGTCATTCCAAATTTTATGCGGGTATCAATAACAGGCAAAACGGTTCCACGTAAATTAATTACTCCTTTCATATACTCTGGAGATTTAGGAACCTCTGTAATTTTTGTCATTTCTAGAATATTAAGGACTTTGCCTACGTGAGCAGCAAATTCTTCATCACCAAGTTTAAATGACAGATAAGAGTTAATTTTTGTTAATTCTTCCTTTTCCATGATTTTGTTACTTTTTATGTTATTTGTCTTCAGTTGTTTCTTTTGAAAATTGTGCAATAATTTTATTGGGATCCATAACTAATGCTACGGTCCCATCGCCTAAAATGGTTGCTCCTGATATTATTTCCTGTTGTTTGTATAATTTACCTAATGATTTTAATACGGCCTGATATTCTCCAACCACATCATCTACCACTAATCCGATTTTTTGATCAGCATAACTTACCACAATTATTTGTTCTATATCTTGAGTCCCTTCAGGTAAATCGAATTCTTCGCGTAGATAATAAAATGGAATTTGATCACCATCCAAAATGATCATATTATTGTATGTATTAACAACATTTTTATGTTCGGTAGCATAAATTTTATCCACTGCATTAAGTGGAATGATGTAATGGTTTTTATCAATTTTAACTAACAAACCATCAATTATAGATAAAGTTAGAGGTAATTTAATGGTTAATGTGGTACCAACATTTACTTCAGAATCAATTTCTACTTCGCCACGGATCTCGGCTAATTTTCTTTTAACCACATCCATTCCAACCCCACGGCCAGATACGTCGGTAATATTTTCGGCAGTAGAAAAACCAGGCATAAAGGTTAAATCTAAAATCTCTTTTTTCGTCAATTCGGTATCTTTGCTAATTAAACCTTTCTGTATTGCTTTATTTTTAATTTTCACAGGATCAATTCCTGCACCATCATCGCTAATTTGAATAATTACATTTGCCCCGGAATAAAAAGCTTTTAAAAGAATTTTTCCTTTTTCTGGTTTATTTAATTTTTTCCGTAGTTCAGCAGGTTCAATTCCATGATCAATACTATTCCTAAGAATATGCAAAAGTGGATCGGTAAGGCTTTCAATAATTGTTTTATCCAACTCAGTATCAACCCCCTCAGCACTAAAATCTACATTTTTATTCTGATCTTTCGATAAATCTCTTACTAATCGTTGAAAACGAGTAAGCATGGTTTCAATAGGAACTAAAACAATATCAAAAGCAGTATCGCGCAATTGACGAGAAAGTTTCTGCACATTTTCGGCAATGGCCATAAGTTCTGAGTCGGCTGTTTGTTCGGCATATAAACTTAAGCGGGCTTGAGTAGTTACAAACTCGCTTACTAAATTCATCATTCGGTCTAGTTTGCTTGATGATACTCTAATGCTTGAAAGAACATTTTCTTTTACCGATGGAAGAGGGCCTGATTTTTTGATTGCTTTTTCTATCTCGCTTAAATCATTTCCTGATGTTTTGGTGTGTCTTTTAATTACTTGCTGAATTTCAGATAAACCAATATCATGTTTTTCTTCTGATATGTTGGTTATTTCATTAATAATTGATTCATTAGATAAAATATTATAATTAGCAACCTCATTGATTTCTAATTCACATTGATCTTCAACAAATATGAAAACATCAGTAATTGTATTAACATCTTCTTCGGTGGCAAGTAGTATTTCCCAATATGTATAGCATTGGGTAACATTTATTTTTTCAATATCAGGAACTTTATTAAAATGAGAGAATACCTTGCATTCTCCTAAGCTATAAAGCTCATCTAATAAAAATAAAGGATTTGTTCCATCGTTAAAAATATCTTCATCAGGCTCAAAATAAATATAATAGGTTTTCAGTTTTGTTTCTTTATCTTTCTCGGAATTGCTTATTGGTTCAGTATCTTCTATTGGTGATTCAGATATTTTCTTTATCCTTACAATCAAATCGTTATGATGCGCTGATAATTCCGGAGTGTTAATATTATCGATGGTAAGCAACTCTTTCATATGATCAACAGATTCGAGTGTAATATCAAGCAGGTCTCGTGTTACCTGCAATTTACTTTCTCTAACCAGGCCGTAAAGATTTTCGAGATGGTGCATAAAATCGCTTAATTTTTGAAAACCAAACATTGCTCCACCGCCTTTAATTGTATGCATTGCACGAAAAATTCTCTCTATTAAATCTTTGTTGCCAGGATCATTTTCAAGAATTAAAAGTGTATCTTCCAGATCTTTAATATTGTCTGTAGCTTCTTCTATAAATTTTGCTGTAAATTTATCCATTAGCGTAAAACTTTTTTAAGTGCGGCAATTAATTTGGCAGGAACAAATGGTTTAACAATCCAACCTGTTGCTCCAGCTTCTTTTGCTTCCATTTTTTTGGCAGCCTGGGATTCGGTTGTTAAAAACAAAATAGGAATACGTTTATAACTGTCCATGGCTCTTATGTTTTTAATCAGCTCAATGCCATTCATTTTGGGCATATGCAAATCGGTAATTACTAAATCGATTTGGCGGCCATCGAGGAATTTCATGGCATCGGTTCCATCATCGCCAACAAGAACACTATAGCCTTCGTTCTCGAGGGTAAAACTTACCACCTCACGAATACTCTCAGAGTCGTCTACTATTAAAATATTTTTACTCATAATATAAATTTTTCTTTAGCCTTTAAATATTTTATTGATATCGGTATTTTCAAATAAAGATTGAATGTCGTCATTAAAATCAGTGTGAAATACAACTTTTTTATTCATTTTTTTTGCACTCTTATTTAATGAAAAGAGAAACTGGACAAACGATAAGTCCATATTGCTTACCTTTTTAAGGGTAAAATCAATCTCCTGATTATCATTAAATGTTTTTATTATTTTATCTTTTATTTCTTCAATAGAATATATTGTTAGCTCATTATCTAACAAAATATTTACTTTTTTTACTCCTTTGGTTTTTGATTTTTTTATTTGCATAATCTTGAATTTACTGTTGGGTCATTAAAAAAATTCAATATTACCATCTTCTTCAAAATCAACTTCAATATCCAAAGCATTATCTTGAATAATCTGGCCGTGAATCTGGTGTTCTGAATGCATCGTGTAATATTCTTTTGGTTTTTTAAGATTTTCTTCTTTGGATAAACTTGATTCCTTATTTTCTGTTTTTAATTTATAATTGATAATATTTAATTCAGTTATAATTTCTTCAATTACCTTTTCAAAAAATTTGTAATATTTAATATCAGCAATTGAATGTTTTATAATTTCAATTACTTCAGTACTAAACTGCTGATTTAATTGAAGTTTATGATCAATCTCATCACCCGATTCTTTAATTTTCTGTACAAATTTGCCAAACTGATTTATGTATTCGTTGGATAAAAGATTATGGTTTGTATTTTCATTAAAATCCTGGAAATTGTTTTTTATTAATGTAAGCTCATTAAAAATTTTATAAACCTTTTGGTAATTATGGCTGATGTCGGAATATAAATTTTTAACTTGGCTAACGCTTTCCTTATGTTTATATCCATCCACAAAAATTTCCTGAATACTTTCCATCGAGTCGAAGAATAATTGTTGCAAATTCTGACTAAGTAAGTTTAATTTATTAAAAAATAAGTCAATAATATTTAATTGTTTATCTAAAACAGTAACATCTTCATTAATCTTCTCATTTTGTTTAAACTTTTTATCAAGAATCTCATTAGCCATTGAAAATAAACGAATAATATCATCATAAAGTTTCAACCCATTTTCGTCAAATAAAATTGCATTTCCTTTTTGCGATATATATTTCATATGATCGCCAATATTTAAAAATTGGTTGATAATAATTTCCAATGCAGATTGATATTCTTTATTGGCATGGATCAACTGTGCTGCCTGAAGTCCAGCAATATCCCGAATACGTAGAAAACATTTTGCCAATTGGTTCAGGTGAGTTTCATCTTTGTTGGTGTTCTTAAAAGCTTTTAATTCAGTAATTAAATCACGATGGGTTTGCTGAATGTGCTCCATCTTTTGTTGGATGATATCCTGGTATTGTAACTTTTTTATAATATTATCAACACAAATAGTTGTTTTCTCAGAGCTTTCAATGATATCGGGAATTAAAATCTTATTTTTCTTATATTTTTCTTTTAAAGCATTGAGCACTTGTTGAATATCCGATAATAATAATTCAATATTAAATTCATCCTTATCTTTAATTTGCTGTAAATTATTTAGCAAATTTTTAGAAATTTTCTGAAGATGATTGAGATTTTTTACAATTGTATCTGAATGACTTTTAATTTCATCAATAATCTGGCTTGACATTTGATTTTGATGTTCAATCTTATTCTTTTCATTATCATGAATAGGCAAGATGCTTAAATTTAAGTTAGCTAACAGGTATTTAAGACTCATCAAATTCTGGCTGTAATTTTTAAAAGGGAAAGATACAAGGCGTAAATGATTGGCGATTTTCTCAAACGAATCAATGGTTATATCCAATTTATAATCGAAAAATTCAACACGGCCTTTAAGGCTATTGTATAATTTCTCTATTTCGCTATAAAACTCGCGGCTTTTATTTTCATTAAATTGATCAAGAACCAAATTTATATTTTCAGCAATTGATTTTGATTTGATATAAATTTTTTTAAACTCGCTGTTAAGTTTTAATAAATCATCTGAAGAGCATTTTTGCAACGAAATTAAATTTTTATCAATACTGGAAAATAAGGTTGAAATTTCTTCAACAGAAAATGTATTTAGTAAATCTTTTAACTGAATTTTATTTCCAATTTCATTGTTGTAATCCATGTTATATACATTTACTTATTAATACCTAATACTTTGCATACTCTCTCAAGAAAATCCGGTATATTAATTGGTTTTTCAATAATATCTTCAGCACCCAGATCTTTAGCAATAACTTTATTCTCATTATTAGCAAAAGCGGTTACAATAATGATAGGAATAACTTTTAAATCATTATGTGATTTTAGCTTACGCAATAAGTCAAAACCATTTTCATTAGGCATTAACAGATCTAATAAAATTAATTGAGGAGTGTATGATTTTAAAACTTTCTCAGCTTCTTTTGTACTATAAGCTGTTTTAACATCAAAATCAGCATCTTCAAGAATTGCCTCAAGGAGTACCAAATTTGTTTCTGAATCATCAACGATCAAAATATTTGATTTCATCATATTTTATTAATGATTATAAAAAAATTTTAGTTGAAATAAATTAGATAATAGTTTTAATTTATAATTAACTAATTTTCATTTGGTAAAATTACACCCAATAAGCATTAAGTTACAATAAAGTTGATATGACATTAATTATTAAATATGATGATTTAGATCACTAAAAATTGAATGGTTAATCATCATCTTTAAAAATATTTTTAATACATTTACCGAAATTAGGGAGCTTATGAGCAAAAAAAGAATGATGGATGTATTTGATTTATTTTTCCCCAATAAAGATATTATTAGCCAAAATGATATTGAATTAATAAAAACAAATTGCAATATAGTTCAATACCAAAAAAAAGATGTCATTTTTAAACAAGATACGCTAACCTCCCATATCATGTTTGTTAAATCAGGTCTAATAAAAATTTTCAAACAAGGGAAAAACAATAAATCTATCATACTAAAATTAGTAACTCCTGGCAACTTTTTAGGATTGGTTTCAATTTTTGGGGAAACTACCTTTAAGTATTCTGCTGCAGCTATTGAAGACACGGAAATTTTATTTATTGATTTTAATACCTTTAATTCAATCTTAACTAAAAATGGTGAATATGCTACATCACTACTCAAAAGCTTAAGTAAAGAAAATCTTCATGTGATTGATCGGCTAATTGCTCAATATCAAAAACAATTACCCGGAAAACTGGCCGATTTAATACTCTATTTTGCTGAAAATATTTACCATGCAGAACATTTTGAGTTACCTCTTACCCGAAACGAATTGGCGGAGCTTGCTGGCACCACCAAAGAAAGCTTAATAAGAACTTTAACCGAATTTAAAAACGATAAAATTATTGAACTGGATGGGAAAAAAGTAAAAATAAAAAGTATGGATATTATAAAAACATTAAGCAAAATAGGTTAACATGAAATATAATATACTTATAGTGGATGATATTTTCACAAACAGACTGTTGCTTAAAGAAATTTTAAGTAGTATCTCAGCAAAACTTATAGAAGCAGAAAATGGGAAAAATGCTATCGAAATAATACAGAATAACTCAATCGACATTGTCTTAATGGATATTGAAATGCCTGTAATGAATGGATTAGAAACTACTAGATATATTAGAAATAATTTTCCTGAACCTAATAATAGAATTCCCATTATTGCACTTACCGCTCATAATCCGGACGATTTTTTTAATGATTACAACAGTGCTGGTTTTGACGAATTACTTACAAAACCATATTCATTTGAAAAGGTAATAGGAGCCATAAAAAAAGCTAAATTTTTACGATAATCTTTCCGAATAAAATATTTTTGTTATGATGAAAAAGACGTTTGCTTTTCCCCAATTAATAATTATTACCGTTTGGTTATCTCTGTTTTTCTCCTCTTGCGAAGAAATCCCACCAAAACTTATTGAACCAGGTGTTAGTTTAGAATTAGCCCAACTCAGAAATAAACAAATACAAAATATTTGTTATGATATTACTTTCTCAATACCCGATTCATTACATAAACAAATTAACGGAAATGTAATTATTCAATTTGATTTTAATAAAAACTCAAAAAACCCGTTGATTTTAGATTTCCGAAATCAGCCTTCTCAAATATTAAAAATTAATAAAGGCCATAAAAAAATTAAATATAAATTCAGCAATGGACATATCATTATTCCACACAAGTATTTAAATAATGGTGAAAATAAACTTGAAATAGAATTTATTGCAGGCGAAAGAGCGTTAAACCGTAATGAGGAATATTTGTATACTTTATTTGTGCCCGATAGGGCGTGTACTGCTTTTCCTTGTTTCGACCAACCTTCATTAAAAGCGATTTTTAAACCAACCATTACTGTCCCTACGGATTGGGTTGTAGTTGCTAATTCACCCTTACTAAATAAAATAATAGTTGATTCACTTCAAACCTATTCTTTTACAGAAACAGAACCCATTAGCACATATCTTTTTGCCTTTGTAGCAGGTAAGTTTAATGCCATAACCAAAAAACAAGGCCGGCACCAAATAACACTTTACCACAGAGAGAACGATATTGATAAAATTAAGCGTAATGTAGAAGCTATTTTTGAGTTAAAATTTGGTGCGTTATCATGGCTCGAGCAATACACGCAAATAAACTATCCATTTAAAAAAATGGATTTTATTGCCATTCCTTCTTTCCAGTATTCCGGTATGGAACATCCAGGTGCCGTGTTATATCGCGACTCTAAACTCTTTTTAGACGAATCAGCATCCATTCGTGATGAATTAAGCCGGGCAAACCTAATTGCCCACGAAACAGCCCATATGTGGTTTGGCGATTTGGTAACTATGGAATGGTTTAGCGAGGTTTGGCTTAAAGAAGTATTTGCCAACTTTATGGCCGATAAAATCGTTAACCCGCAATTTCCTGAAGTCAATCACCATCTGAATTTTTTAATTAACCACTATCCTTCGTCCTACTCTATTGACCGTACCAAAGGAGCAAATCCTATAAGCCAAAAGCTGGATAACATGAAAAATGCAGGAACATTATACGGCCCAATTATTTATCATAAAGCACCGATAATGATGAAGCATCTCGAAGATTTAACCGGTGAAGATACATTAAAAAGTGCAGTACGTCAATACCTCAAAAAATATCAATATCAGAATGCTACCTGGGATAATCTGATCCAGATTATAGACAAAAAGACAACCATAAACCTAAAAAAATGGAGTAATGTTTGGGTATACGAACCTGGAATGCCTCATTATGTCACACAAAAAGCTTTTAATCCCGATAATCACTTACAAAATATAATTATTGAACAAAAGGATCCACAAGAAAAAGGACGTTTATGGATTCAAAATATAGAAACGATTGTGGCTGCCGGAAAAAAAATGAACTATTACCAAACTCAAACGAAAGACACTTTTAATATTATAAATCTGAAAAAACCTTTACAAAATATCGATTATATTTTTACCAATGCCAACGGATTAGGCTATGGCTACATAAAAATGGATAATGAATCAATCCATTTTTTGCTTCAACATTTACATACCATTTCAGACGAAATGCTGCGATGTGCTTTGTATATTAGTTTTTGGGAGAATATGCTACACGAACATATTAGCCTCCAAGATTTAATGCAAGCCTATATAAAAGTAGTTAGCATTGAAGACAACCCGCAAAATATTAATCTCCTGCTAGGATATATCGAAACTGTTTTTTGGAATTTTTTGTCTCCTGATGAGAAACAAATTATAGTTGCTGACCTGGAACAAATCCTTTGGGATAAATTGCAAATGGCGAAAAATGAAAAAACGCAACTAAGTTACTTTAAAACATATTCAAGGATTGGCATAACTAATTATGCGATAGAAAATCTTTTGCAGATATTTCATAAAGAAAAAACCATTAAAAAACTCCACCTTTCTACCCGCGATTTTACAAATTTAGCTTTTGAATTATCTTTACGAGATATCGATAATATTGAAGAAATATTAGATATTCAATATCAACGAATAGATAATAAAGAGCGGAAAGCAAGATTTGAATTTATCTGTCCGGCCCTTTCATCTGATGAGAAAATACGCGACCAATTTTTTCATTTATTAATGGATGAAAAAAATAGAGAAAAAGAGCCCTGGGTAGTAACTGCCGTTTATTATTTAAATCATCCGCTAAGAAACCAGTCAGCTATCAAATATATCAGGCCGTCACTTGAGGTGTTAGAAGAGTTGCAAATTACCGGAGATATCTTTTTCCCTGCACAATGGCTAAATGCTACTTTTGCCGGGCATTCATCAATCGAAGCATTAACTGAAATCAATATTTTTTTAAATGAAAATCCTGATTATCCCGTTAACCTAAAAAATAAAATTCTGCAATCAACCGATATGGTATTTCGGGCAAACAAAATAAAAAATTAAAAAAGCAAATTTTTAATGCTAAAGACTATTAATTCGTTCAATTAGTTCAATATTTAATTCGTATAATTCGTCGATGATACTTTTGTAATAATTTTTCAAATTTTTTGTATCCTCTGGTGGGTGGTTTACTTTATATAGTAGATTACGTCGAATAATTTCAGCATCGTGTAAAATCTCCAATAAGTTTTCCTGATTTTGAACAGGGGAATATTCCATAAAAGAAAAACACTCGTTTATAACTTGTTTAGATAGAAAATTAATATCTTTTTTAATATCTCTGCAATTAGCCATAAATAAAAATAAAATCAATAAATTGTATCAAATTTATAGTAAGATATAGGTAAAAAACTAGAAAAACAAAATTCCGGATTTAATTTTTATCAAAATTTTGCTTCAAGGGGTAGTTTTGGATTATTCTGATTCGTTAATTTTGAGATATTATAATTCTCTTTGTATTCTATTATACTAACATCAGTATTTTCAAAACCGGATTCCTTGTACCATCGCACAAAATTATAATTAGCCTGTAACAAATCTTTAGAATACTGATAAATACAATGATCAAAATTTTCGCCATAATCCAATAATGCCGATAAAAAATACATTCCTATATCGTAACCATGTATAGCATATTGTTGAGGTTCTGTTTTGAATGTTTTCCGGTATTTAAGAATAAATTTCTTAACATTATCTTTCTTATAATCCACAAAATATGGAGTGCTTATGCATAAGTTCAGGTTAAAGTAATATTCTGTGTCAATATTTCTAAATTTTTGCCAGCGTGATAAACCACAAACCTTTACCGGATAATTATAAGCTGATAAAATATTTAATTTGGTTACCACATTGGTAACAAAAGCCTCATCGTTTGACGGTACTATAAAAACATTTTCAATTTCCTTGCTTGCAGCGTGTTCAAATACATTGAGGCTATCTTTAAAGATTACCTCTTTAAACTGGATATTGGCCAAAACAGAATCAGAAAAATGAGCAAAAAACTTATCTTTTACCAGTTGAATATTTTGGTAATACAGGCTATCCCCATCATGTACCAAAATAAGGTTTTTATCTTTAAATTGAGAAATATACTCAACATATTTATCGATTTGGGCATTGTATGATGGAGTGATCTGAAAAAGATAAGGGTTATTATCAACCAACTCAAGATTATCCCATAAAGGGGATACCATTTTTATTTGATGCTTTTTTGAAAATTCGGAAACTAACTTTAGCTCATGATTATAGATTGGGCCAATAATCAAATCCATACTTTCCATCATGGAGTAATTAAGAATCTCTTTGATACGAGAAGTATCATTAGCAGTATCGTAAACATATAAATTAAGGTTTAACCCCAATTGTTTTAAGCTATCAACAGCTAAAAGAAAACCTTCATAAAACTCAACAAAATTTAACGAACGAGGATAAATATAATAGGGGTCATAAAAAACTTTCTCATATATTTTTTCACCAAAATCATCTACTTCACTCGAATCAATATAATATTCTTCATCATTTTTATCCAAATAAAAAGGTAATAAAACAGCTACTTTAAAGGGTTTATCGGTAATTTGCTTAAATGTATCGCAAGGAAAAGGTTGTATCGAATCAGAATAAGCAATGGTAGTTCTTTTTTTTAGAAATCCGGATTTATCTTCTTTTTCTTCTCCAGAATCAAACAATAAACTAGTTGATGAAAGGATCTGTTTTCTGGGAATTTTTATTGTTTGCCCAGCCTTTAATCCATCGGCTAAAAACGGATTGTATTTAAGTAATTCATCTTGCGAAATATCAAACTCTCGGGTTAACGAAAAAAAAGTTTCCTTTTTTGCAACCGTATGATAAATAAAATCATCTTTTACTTTAACGGTATCATTAATTAGCTCGTCTTTTATGGGGTATTGCTGAATTGTTTCTACTACCTCTTTAGTTTGAGGAATTTTTAAAATTTGGCCAATATTTATGCCATAGCGCGAATCGGGATTAAACATAATAATGTCATCAACTGAAATATCATATTTTTTGGATAAAGAGTATAATGTTTGTCCTTTTTTAACTTTATGATAAATAAAGTTATCTTTTTTATCGCCACCTAATGTTGATTTTTCATCAACTACGGGTATTTTTAATGCCTGTCCTACTTGTAAGCCCAGAAATATCTCCGGATTTTCTTTAGCAATTTCTTTTTGTGAAACATTATAAGCTTTGCTTAACGAGTACAAAGTTTCTCCTTTAGCAACAATATGAACATAATATAAACGATTACCTATTTTTACTTTATCAGTTGTTTTTTTGATGGTTAGAGTATCCGTTTGCGACAATACAACACTCTGAAATATACATACAATAAATAATATTAAAGATAATCTCTTCACGGGTAATATTTTTATGGTTTAGATATAAAAACCTGTTTTGCTTATAAAAATTGTTTCTTTGATAAACTTAATCAATTTTTTTTAGATAATAATTAAACCGGCTAAGATACAATTTTATGTTTTAAGCCTGGTTTGGCAAAATCTTCACAAAATTAAATGAACTGGTGAAATAAAAAAATAAGCACAACAAAATTGTTATGCTTATTATCATTTTTAAAAATCTTAATTTTCTCTTAATACAAATTCGTCATATTCAATTTCAAATCGTAATTTATGTTTCGATTCTTCCTGAGCAAGTGCTATAAAAACATTTCTCATCTCTTCGTTATTCGCTCTTTTACTTAATTCATGATATAATTTAAATGCTGCCTTTTCTTTTTTCATAGCTAACACAAGTGCCTCGCTGTAGGACATATCCGCTGCTGGCTTTACACTAACCATATAATCGGCAATCTTTAAATCTTTTATATGTGTTGGTTCAGCCTCATATGATCCTTCATTTTTTATTTTAGTTAACCGAGCTTTATGTCCAATTTCTTCTTGTGCAAATTGCACAAATACATTTCGCATATCTTCCGTTTTTGAAATCTTAGCCAGTTCATTATAAAAATCAACCGCTTCTTGTTCAGAATTTATTGCAAAATCTAAAATATCATCAATGGTTTTAAATTCTTTCATGATTATTTGTTTTATTGATTAAATGCTTTATTAAAATCCTCATCAAATTTTTTCACAACAAAATCACATCCATGTTTAAATAATTTGTTCCAATTATCTTTCATCGTGTATTTAAAAGCATATTGTCCGGATGTGTTCTTTTGGGGTAGTAGTTCAAATATCTCTTTTCGAATATCATCAACGGTTTTCAAATTTTCGTTATCCGAAAAGTTACGGATAATAGCTAATAATTGAATATAATTTTCTTTTTCAACTTTTCCTTTAAATTGCTTTTCGAATATCTGAATATTTTTTTGAGTATTAGTAAAACTACCTGACGATTCTACCGGAAAGGTAGCCGGCAAAATTAAATCGGCTTGTTTGGCTGTTTCGGTCATAACGTAATCCTGTACCATTAAAAATTCAGCATCGGTAAACCATTTTTGAATTTTCGCTTTATCCATAGCACATCCAATCGGATCTTCGCCAAAAATGTAAAATTTCTTTATCAATCCCTCGTTTAACAAATCTTTTGTACAAGTATCATTAAGTTCCGGGAGCTCTTTAATATTCCACTTTTTCATCAATCTTTTCGTAAATTCTTTATCTGTTAAATCGGTATAACCTACTCCGTTTTTCGATGATATTCCCATATCAAATAAACCCTGGGCATTATTCTTTTCTTTCAAAGAAATTAATCCACTGGCTGTTTTTCCCAATTTTCCGGTAATCATGGCAAGATTAAATAATTCTTTGCTCACATTTGCCGAAATATATTTTTCAGAAAATATAATGATTGCATTCATCTCTTTATTATAATTTTCGGCAAACTCTTCCAGGTGCTCCTGGCAACACATACCCGAAGCAGTTATTAGCTTTTGATAATCTTCGCCCAATAGTTCTTTTTTATACTCTTCAAACCCTTCGCAACGGTCTTTAATAAACAATGAATTTTGTAATCCTTTACTTACCAAATAGTAATTAATAGCCTTGATAAAATGGTAATAGGATTTAATTTTAAAAATCTGGCCTACTTTATGTTTTAATGCACTTTCTTCAAAAGTAGTAATTAATTCAACCGGAACATTTTCTATTTCACGAGCATTATTTACCATAAAACCTACTACTGCATTATCTTTGCTAATTTCAGTGCCCAACAGATAAATTTTAGAGGCTTTTTTAATATCCTCAAACGGGACATTAGCTTTATAATTAAATTCATAACCACTACCCTGCCCTACATAATGAAAACTGGTAACATTATTGGTTTTAGCACCTGCACGAGCCAATTTTTGAATTAAATACATTTCTTCGTTACTTAGCCTGGCTCCTGCAAAAAAACCATTTTCATCAGGTTCTGCTCCTTTAATCTCATCAGCAATAACTTCAAAAGCTTTTTCCCAGCTGATAGCTTCAAAATCATCATCTACCTTAAGTAAAGGCTGGGTAATTCTTTGGGAATCGTTCATTATTGTATATCCAAATTTTGGATAACGACAAATGTTTCCATCTTTATTAATTAACCCTTCTTTACCAGTAACTTCCCACACAAACGATGATTTATGATGATATTCTAATTCACAACCCACTGAACAATAATTACATATTGTATTAACAGTATCCATTTCAACAGGCCCGGGTTTAAACGAAGTATTTTCTGTAATTGCACCTGTCGGGCAGGTAGAGATACATAATCCACACGATTCACAATTTGTTTCAGTAAGCGAACCTCCCATACTTGGTGCTACATAAGTATCAAATCCTCGATTTACAAGACCCAGCGCATTCGCTCCCACTACCTCATTACAAATGCGAACACAGCGGGCACACAAAATACATTTATTATTATCAATCTCTATAAAAGGATGAGAGAAATCTATAGGGTACTCTTGAAAATCTCCTTTAAACCGTTTTTGATCGGCATGATATTGTGTACTATATTTTTTCAAATCGCAGGTAAAAATTTCACTACAGCCACACTCCATACAACGCGCGGTTTCATGTTCTGCTACTTTTTCATCCTGATACCCTAGTTCAACCTCTTCGAAATTTTTCCGTTTATCTGCAGGTAAAACAGGCATTTCTTCGCGCAGTTGTTTTTGGTATCTGCCTAAAAATTCATCAGAAGATAATTCCTTAAAATTATCTTTTCTACTTATAAATTCTTCAGGTTCAGGCTCTAATGTTAATCCTGAAAGATATTGATGACAACTCTTACTGGCCACTTTGGCCTGGGCTATTGCTTCAATAATAGTTGCCGGGCCGGTAACGCCATCACCTGCAGCAAATATAGATTTGATTCCTGTTTGTAAAGTATTTTCATCAGCTGCAATATCGCCCCAACGATTTACTTCTAATTTTTCATTATCAGAAAATTTATTGATATCGTCTAAAAAGTTAACTTCTGTTTTCTGGCCAATAGCTGCAAGCGCATAATCAAGCTCTATATCAAACTCAGAACCTTCAATGGGTATTGGACGCCTCCGCCCTGATGAATCAGGTTCGCCAAGTTCCATTTTAATACAGGCCATCGTTTTTAATTTACCGTCTTTATCTTTATTAATTTTAACCGGATTGGTTAAAAACATATATTCAACACCTTCAATTTTTGATTCATGAATTTCTATAGGGTTTGCAGGCATCTCCTTTTCGGTTCTACGATAAATTACATAAACCTTCTCAGCTCCGCAACGAACAGAAGTACGACAACAGTCCATAGCGGTATTTCCACCACCTACTACAGCAACTGTTTTACCGGTAAAATCATATTTTTGTCCGGTCATTTCCATATTGCGCAGAAAATCAATTCCTGAAAAAACATTTTCGGCATCATCTCCTTCGCAACCAATTAATGTTCCTCGTTGTGATCCAATGGTTAATATTACGGAGTCGTATTTCTTTTTTAGCTCTTTGTAACTAAGGTTATCTCCTAATTTTTTATTGTAAAAAATATTTACTCCTAACTCCGTTACAGCAGCTACTTCCTGGTCAAGAATATCATTTGGCAACCGGTATTCAGGAATTCCATAACGCAACCATCCTCCGGGATTTGGATTTGCTTCGTAGATATCACACTGATGCCCTTTTTGTTGTAAAAAATAGGCCGAAGATAATCCTCCCGGTCCAGCACCAATAATTGCCACTTTTTTACCTGTTGAAGGTTCAATTTTGGGAATATATCTGTTTTCAGAAAGAAGATCTTTATCCGCTGCAAAACGTTTTAAATAATCAATACCCACAGCTGCACCTTCTTCTAAATAGTTTCTGCGGCAAGCCAGTTCGCACGGCCGCACACAAACCCGTCCACAAATAGCCGGCAAAGGATTAGTTTGTTTAATTAATCCAATGGCTTCACTGTAAAGCCCTTTTTCAATAAGCGAAATGTATCCTTGCACATCGACTCCGGCCGGGCATGTTTGCTTACAAGGGGCCTCACAATCGGCATAATGATTACTTACCAATAAATCTAATGCTGTTTTACGGGCTTTTGTAACTTTTTCGTTTTCGGTTTCAATTTTCATCCCTTCCTGTATTTTAGTAGAACAAGAAGGTTGCATCCCTTTCATTCCCTCTACTTCAACCACACAAACAAAACACGATGAAAAGGGCTTTAACCTGGGATCATTACATAGCGTAGGAATTTTAATCCCATGACGTTTTGCTAATTCGAGTATTGTTTCTCCGGGATTACCTTTTACATTTTCCCCGTTTAAGATTATATTGAGTTGATTACTTTTTTTCATTTCTTAATTGATTAATGATTCATTAAAACTTTTTATTGATTCTCTGTCATTTAAAAAGTTTGACTTTAGGATAAAACAATGGCATCAAATTTACATTTTGTATAACACATACCGCATTTTATACAATCATCCTGTCGGATAAAATGTACCTGTTTTCTTTCACCGTCAATAGCATTTGAGGGACAATTTTTAGCACAAACAGTGCATCCGGTACATTTCTCCGGGTCAATGGTATAGGTAAGTAACTTTTTACAACTTAAAGCAGGACATTTTTTATCTTTAATATGCGCCTCATACTCATGGCGGAAATACTTAATGGTAGTAAGTACAGGATTTGGTGCAGTTTGTCCTAATCCGCATAATGAGTTATCTTTGATTTGATAGGCCAGCTCTTCAAGTTTTTCTATATCTCCTTCTTCTCCTTCTCCTTCAGTTATCCGGGTAAGTATTTCAAGCATGCGTTTGGTACCTACACGACAGAAAGTACATTTACCGCACGATTCTTTTCTTGTAAAATCGAGAAAAAAACGAGCCATATCAACCATACAGGTTGTTTCATCCATCACAACCATCCCTCCAGATCCCATAATAGCGCCAGTGGCATTTACCGAATCATAATCTACAATGGTATCTGCAAGATATTCGGGAATACATCCACCAGAGGGCCCTCCTAATTGAACGGCTTTAAATTTTTTATCGCCGATTATTCCACCGCCCAATTTAAAAATAATATCATGGATGGATATACCCATTGGAACTTCTACAGCTCCTCCGTGTTTTATTTTGCCGGTCAGAGCAAAAACTTTAGTTCCCTTACTTTTTTCCGTTCCATATTTTGAAAATGATTCAGCGCCATTTAAAATAATATATGGAATATTGGCAAATGTCTCAACATTGTTAATGTTTGAAGGTTTTCCCCACAACCCTGCTTCAGCCGGAAATGGAGGGCGTTTTCGTGGCATCCCCCGTTGTCCTTCTACTGATGCAATAAGTGCTGTTTCTTCGCCACAAACAAAAGCTCCGGCACCTTCTTTTACGTATAAATCAAAATTAAATCCCTTTTTCCCGAGTATATTTTTACCAAGATATCCTTTTTCTCTAGCCTGCTCAAGGGCTATATTAAGTCTTTTTATGGCTAATGGATATTCAGCGCGGCAATATATAACACCCTGTCTGGCACCAATAGCATAACCACCAATAATTAAACCTTCGATAACAGCATGCGGGTCACCTTCAAGCAACGAGCGGTCCATAAAAGCTCCCGGGTCACCCTCATCAGCATTACAAATAATATATTTTTCATCAGACTTATTTTTATAAGCAAACCGCCATTTCAAACCTGTTGGGAACCCCCCTCCACCACGGCCACGTATGCCCGAATCTAAAACCGTTTGAATAACCTCTTCCTGGCCTATATTTTCATCAATTAACATTTTTAGGCCCTTATATCCATCATGTATTTCGTACTCGTCGATATTTTCAGGGTTAATTATCCCACAGTGACGTAAGGCTATTTTTACCTGTCCTTCCCAGAATGTATCATCTTTTGTTTTAAAAAAATCGCTTTTAACAACATAATCCTTTACAGGCTCTCGCTGCTTGAGATGCTTATCATAAATTTCAACCGCCTTTTCTTCATTAACCTCTCCATATAAATAAGAGCCACTTTGATCTATAACTTCTACCAAAGGCTCTCTGTAACACATTCCAATACATCCGGTTTTTTTAATTTCTATATCAAGTTTGTCAGCTTGCTTAAGGGCGATGAGTTTATTATAAACTTTATTAGCACCTGCTGAAATTCCACAGCTTGCTAAACCTACCAAAACTTTCGTTTTTTCCATATTAAGTTATTTTAATTATCCCCTATTCTAAGGATTAATTACTTTCTTTAATTTTTATTTCTTTAACTATTTTTACCGCCTGACTTCCGGTAAGTTTTCCGAATGTTTCATCACCAATCATCATAACTGGTGCAAGAGAACAACAGCCAAGGCAGGCAACAGACTCTAAAGTAAAGAGATTATCGTCGGTAGTTTCGCCATCTTTAATACCCAATGCATCTTCTAAAGCTTCGGAAATTACGGTGGCATTTTGTACATGGCAGGCAGTGCCATGGCACACTTTAATAATATGTTTACCTACGGGGTTTAACCTGAATTGAGTATAAAAAGTAGCTACTCCATACATTTCACTCAGTTCAATTCCTGTTACTTCGGCAATTTTCAAAAATGCACTTTCAGGTAGATATCCATAAATATTTTGGGTTCCTTGCAAAATAGGAATTAAACTACCCTTTTTGTTTTTATATTTTTCTAACAGAGGATCGAGTAGTGATAAATCCACAGAAAGCTCATTTAAGCCTTCTTTTTGTTGTAAAATTCGTTGAACACGCATAACTTTTTGAAGCTTTAATGTGTAATTTAGGTTTTTAAATAATGTTTCAAGATATAATTTTGAAAATTGAATAACAAAAAATTTTGTATGTCGTTTAATATTTTTATTGAAATCATTTATAATTGCGCTTTTTACAAAGTTATTTATAATTATTCTAATTCAATTTTGTAAATTGCATTAAAATTAACACTATGGTATTAAGTGAAAGTAATAAACGACTCCGTCAATTAGTGAATAAAGCTATTGAAGATCACATCATTACTCCGGAGGAATATGATGAAATTCTTGAAATATCTTTTGAAGACGGGCATATTGACCGACAAGAACAAGCTATGCTTACCGAACTGCAAAAGATGATTGAGAATAAGGAGATTCGATTTGCTAAGGAATAATATGACTTTACATTGAGCCTTATTTTTGTTTAGAAAAATTCCTTATAAGCTAATTTCATATCGTTAGAAATTAATATTTTTATGGTTTTTAAAAATTTAATCTTATGCATCTGCAATGAGAAAAAAATTGGTAATTGGAATTGTTGACCACCCTGTATTAGGTCTTTTAATGTCTCCCTTCATAGTTATTATCAAGCCAAATCAAGGTTTTTATCATATCGAGGCCAAAATATCTAACCTAAATATTAGCAGATATATTAATTCCTTTTCCAATGATGAAAAAAAAGTACTGGAAACAATAGAGGAGTATAGCGATCAGAATTTGCATAAACTGTTCTCGAAAAAACGGAAAGAAACTACGGTTGATTTTATGAAGAGGTTGGATAAACCGTTTGCTGATAAATACATTCGTCCGTATATAGAAAAGAAAATGGCTAAAACTATTAATTTTCTTAATAAAACAGATTTACAATTATTTTATAAAGAAAAACCCAAATATATTAATTCAGAAGACAGGATTGAAATACTGAATGAAAAAGCGCAAGCTGTATTCAATATTATACGGCTCGAACAGGAGAGCAAATATTTTCTAACCATTAAACAAGGTAATGAAGAAATACACCTCTTAAATAAATCATCACAAACACTTGTTGAAAGTCCTTGCTGTATAATTATTGAAAATAAGATGTACCGCTTTGATGATATTAATGCCAAAAAGTTACTCCCATTTTTTAACAAAGATTATATTCTTATTCCAAAATCTTCTGAAAAAACCTGGTTTAAGACATTTGCCCTGGAAAGCATTAAAAATTATAACGTAAAACCTGATGGTTTTAAAATAGACGAATCAATAAAACAAAAAGATGCGGTATTAAGTTTTGAAAAGAATCTTGAAGGCAACCCCATTTTTAATTTATACTTTGTTTATAATGATGAGTTTAAATTTTGGGCTCTAAAAAAATCCACCGCAACAGTTAAATTTGAAGAGAAGGAAAATAATTTTATTTTTTATAAAATCACCCGCGATGAAAAATGGGAAAATCAAATCATTGAAAGACTTAAAACCATTGGATTAAATCATGCCGGAGAATCCTATTTTGCTTTACCTGCAAATAATAATAACGATGCAAACAATAATGTATACAATTATCTATGCTGGTTACAAAAAAATAAAACCCGGATACTTAATCAGGGAATAATAGTAAATCAGGATAAAATGGATAACTCCTTTAATTTTGACTCCATATCCATTCATTCTGATGTGGTAGACAAAACAGATTGGTTTGATATTCATATTCGTGTTCAAATTGGCGAGTTTTCTATCCCTTTTAGCCGTTTTAGAAAAAATATCCTAACCGGAAACAGAGAGTATAAATTACCCAATGGAGAAATTGCTATTTTACCTTACGAATGGTTCTCTAAATACGAAGAGTTGTTTAAGTTTGGCAGAGATGATGGTGGGCATATTATATTAAACAAACATCATTTCAGGTTATTAGAAAACAATGTACCTGAAAAAGATTTATCAGTTGTAGAAAAATACAAAAATCTTATTACCCAAATTAATAATCAACAGTCGGATATCCCACAAAATCTGAATGCAGAATTAAGGCCCTACCAAAAAACCGGTTTTTCGTGGATGCGGCTTTTACAAGAACATCATTTTGGCGGTTGTCTTGCCGATGATATGGGTTTAGGAAAAACCATACAAACATTAACACTATTACTAAATGCTAAAGAACAACATAAGGGTACTGAAATTCATCAAGATACAAAACCTGCTTTTTCACAACTAAGTATTTTTGATGAAATCAATAGAAACATTTCCACCAAATCCTCTGGAACCTCACTTATTGTAATGCCAACATCATTAATTCATAACTGGCAGGAAGAAATAAAGAAATTCACCCCCTCGCTTACCTGTTATAGATATATCGGACAAAACCGCCCTAAAGATATTTCAATATTCAGGGAATTCGATATTGTGCTTACTACCTATGGAATTGTTCGCAATGATATTGATTTACTGGCTAACTATCATTTTTTCTATTTAATTTTAGATGAAAGCCAATACATTAAAAATCCCAATTCCAAAATATATAAAGCGGTAACCCGCTTAAATTCAACACATCGACTGGTACTAACCGGAACACCTATTGAAAATTCGCTAACCGATCTATGGGCACAAATCAACTTCCTGAATAAAGGACTATTGGGCAACCTACGCTTTTTTAAACGGGAATTTATGCAGCCTATAGAAAAAAATTCCGATCCTATAAAAAAAGAAAAATTGCAACAATTTATACAACCTTTTATTTTACGGCGAAACAAAAAACAAGTAGCCAAAGATTTGCCCGAAAAAATGGAGTCGGTGATTTATTGCGATATGACCGAAGAACAAAAATCATATTACGAAGAAGAAAAGTCAAAAATTCGAAACTCGATTATAGAACATATCGAATCGGGCGAGAACAAGCCGGTAATGTTGGCTATTGAAGGTTTAAACAAATTAAGGCAAATTGCCAACCACCCGGTTTTAATTGATAACGAATACCAGGGAGAATCAGGAAAATTTGAAGAGATTACCAGGAACATAGAAAATTTAATGGCCGAAAAACATAAAGTTCTAATCTTCTCAGCGTATGTTAAACACCTAAATATATTTGCCCATTATCTCGATCAATCCGGATTTTCCTATTCGATGTTAACAGGAAGTACCCAAAATCGTCAACAAGTAATCAACGACTTTCAGAACAGCGAAGACAAGTCTGTTTTCCTTATACAAATAAAAGCAGGTGGTGTAGGATTAAACTTAACGGCTGCCGATTATGTATTCATCATTGATCCGTGGTGGAATCCTGCGGTTGAAGAACAAGCTATTAACCGTACACACCGTATCGGGCAGGATAAGAATGTAATGGTTTATCGTTTTATTTCTTCAGAAACAGTAGAAGAAAAAATCCAAAGATTAAAATCAAAAAAATCAAAACTCGCCAACTCGTTTATTGATACTAAACAAACGAAAGAAAAAATGAATTTAGAGTTAATTATGGAATTCTTACAATAAACAACCTGATTCAATGCTCTTTTTTCAATGTCCTAAAAAATAAAATTAATAACACCGTATTTATAGCCGAAAGAAAGAGAAAGATACCTGCTACGGAAGTATCATCACTTCCATTTTTCACCTTAAGGATCATGGCCATTCCCACCAGGGCAATTGTCAAAATAATGGTAAAGACAATGCCTACCGGTGCGAAAATATATCCCAGGCTATGTTTTTTAAACAGTAAAACAGCAACTACAATTAATCCTGGCAAGGCGAAAGCAATATCAATTACATGTACAGGGTTTACCAGTAAATCATAATCACTTACTGTTGCAGGAACAGAATTATTCATGATAGCCGGAACAACATCTTTAAACCAGAGTAAATAAAACATGATTGCCACGATAATAAAATAAACACCGATTGTTTTTGTAATCCCGGATTTGTTAAACCAGGACTTAACATCTTGCTTGTTAAGCTCCATAATTAAAATCAAAAAAGCAAACAATGACAATCCTAAGGTTGAACAGTACAATAAAAACAGTTGGTTAAAATGAACGCCAAAAGCATAAATAATAAACGAATACATAATATAAAACAAGGTGCCTGCAAGCACCAATAAACCAACCCGATTATTTTTCAGGCTATAAAACAATGAAATCAGTAAAACGGGAAGCACGAAAAACAAATCAACCAAATCCTATCCTATTCCTTAAGCTCCAATCGAGGCAGAGTCACGAACATAGGTTAAAGGATAAAAAGCACCTAAAAATGAAACTACAGCAACCAAAATAGCTAACAATACGCCTAATACCGTAATTATTCGTTGATTTTTATTTCCATAATTAATAAACTTTAGCTTTTTTTAAATAATAAATTGTCACAACATGGTTGATGTTGATGGATAAATATTATCGGGTGTTGTATTAATTGCATACTTTAAATGGGAGATTATCTGCTCTTTGTCTTTATCAAGAACACCTTTTAAAACCAGATTATTCGACACATGATCAGAACGATAAATGACATGCTCAACCTCAAGATGTTGGATAAACAACAACAACTCTTCAAACAACTCTTTCACCGTTTGTTGTTGAAAATCTCCTTTAAAACGAGTTATAAAATGTTCTTTACCGAAAGGCATACTCAACGTAAGTGTTGAAAGAAATTTAGGTTGCAACCTATTGATTATATCAGCAGATATTAGTGCATGTTGACGGCTATATTTCCTGCCTCCCAACCCGTTAATAATCATAATCGATGTATCTATACCGGCATCATGAGCTTTCTGGATTCCATTAGCGGTTGTATCAAATGTTTCGTCTTTATTTACCCGTTTCAAAAGTTCATCATAACCGGATTCAATACCAACATATAATAGTTTTAATCCTAATGCCCTTAAAGTCTTTAATTCTTTTTCTGATTTGCTTAAAATATCCTTAGGTAAAGCATACGATGAAATTCGTTGGACCCGTTCAAACTGATGATTGATTTCCGTAAGAATCGGAAGCAATTTATCCGCTGATAACACGAATGCGTTTCCATCAGCCAAAAAAAATTTTTTAGTTTTTGGGTAAGTTTGAGCTAATTGAATTATATCAGATTTTAAAGCATCAAAACTACGAACAGTAAATTTCTTGGATGAATACATTTCGCAAAATGCACACTTATTCCAGGAACACCCTAAGGTAGCCTGGATAATTACTGATTTTGATTCGGCAGGAGGCCGAAATACCGGTTCGTTATATTTTATGGGTGCAAAAAACAATTTTTATTGATTTTAAAGATTTATTAGTAACTTCAGAAATTAAACTTTATATACACTTAAGGTATCAAAGAAAAAAAAATAATTAGTCATAATAAAATTTAATCCCATGAAAAAATCACTATTAATAACACTTATTTTGCTGGCTTTTTTAAGTTTATATGCTAATGCCCAGAAAAATGAAGCATATTTTTTAACTGAACCGGCCCTTTCACCTGATGGCCAAAAAATTGTTTTTGTTTACGAAAATGATTTATGGCAGGTAAATATTGACGGTGGTGTAGCCTCCAGGTTAACCGCTATGGATGGAGCAGAATCTAACCCTCGTTTTTCCCCTGATGGGCAATGGATTGCCTTCTCTTCGGAACAAAACGGTAATGCTGATGTTTATATTTTACCTGTTAATGGAGGAGAAATTACTCAACTAACCTATCACGATGCAAATGATTACGTAGATGGCTGGTCATGGGATTCAAAAACCATTAATTTCACATCTAACCGTTATAATGTTATTGGTTCATATAAAATTGCAGTAAACGGAGGAACACCAGAAAGGCTGTTTGGCGATAACTACTTTAATAATGTACACCATATTTCCGAATTACCCAATGAAAATGCATATCTTTTTACCGAATCATGGGAAAGTTTCATGTTCCCTCACCGCAAAAGATATAAAGGAGACCATAATCCGGATATTAAATACTACAATGCTACTACCAATGAATATAAAGAATTAACCACATACAACGGAAAAGACCTGTGGCCTGTAACCGACATCGATGGAAACATATACTTTGCTTCAGACCAAAACAACTCGGTTTACAATCTTTTTACGTTCGTAAATTCTAATAAGAAACAACTCACAAATTATAGTACCGCAATACAAAACCCTCAGGTTAGCGCAAACGGTGAAAAAGTGGCCTTCACTAAAGATTATCAAATCCATATTTATGATGTTAAAACCAAAAGTACACAAAAACCAGAAATTAAAATCTTCAAAAATGAAACGCTAGATATTCATCAAAAATTTAATGTTCAGGGTAAAATTTCAACCTTTGATATATCGCCCGATAATAAAAAAATTGCATTTGTTTCGCGTGGACGATTATTTGTTTCCGATATTAAAGGAAAATTTGTGAAAGAAATTAATACCCATCATAAAGAACGGGTAATTGAAGTTAAGTGGCTGAAAGATAATGTAAATCTGCTATATACAAGAACCAACAAAGGGTGGGCCAATATTTTTAAAACTTCGGCTGTTGAGAGTACAGATGAAAAACAATTAACCTTTGAAAATAAAACCGAACGATATATTGAGTTGTCGCCCGATTTTAAAAAAGCGATTTATATTAGTGGCTCATCCAATATTAATTTGCTCGATTTAAAATCATTTAAAACAGATAAAATTATTAAAGATGAATTTTGGTTCCGTGGCTCACAACCACACTTCTCGCCCGATGGAAATTATATTGTTTACACCGCTTTTAGAAATTTCGAACCCGATGTTTTTATTTATGATATCAACCAAAAAAAGAACATAAACATTACCCATAACGGGGTTCCTGAAAATGACCCTATTTGGTCACCCGACGGAAAATATTTATACATTAGTGCCAACAGATATTTTGCCGGATATCCCAGAGGAAAGGGTACGAACAAAATATTCAGAATACCATTATACCAATTCGCAAAGGATTTTAAATCTGACGAATATGATAATCTTTTTAAGAAAGAGGATAAAAAAGATACCACAGTTGAAGTTAAGTTTACCTTAGAAAACATTGAAAAACGATGGGAAGAAGTAGCTAATGTTGGTGGAGAACATCAAAGTCCGTATATTTTTAAAGAAAATGATAAAGAAATTCTCTTTTTCAATTCTTATACCGATGACAGAAAAACATCCTTTAACAAAGTGGAGTTAAAACCCTTTGAAAAAAACAAAACCAAAAGCATCTCTGACGAATCGTTTGACATGATTGTAAAATCAAAAAGTAAATATTATGCGTTAATAAATGGTTCAATTCATGAGATAAATATTTCAGCCGATAAAACAGACAAAATTTCAATTGATTTTAGCTTCAGCAAAAATCTAAATAATGAATTTGAACAGATGTTTTATGAAAACTGGGCTGCATTGGCTGAAAACTTTTACGATATAAATTATCATGGAATAGACTGGAAAAAGACACGCAATTATTATGAACAATTTTTGCCTTACATAAGAAACCGGAAAAATTTACGCAAACTTCAAATTGATATGCTTGGTGAATTGAATGCATCGCACCTTGATTTTAGAACGAATGGAGAAGAGCAGGAAACATTTTACCATATAAGAAGTAATGAAACAGGAATTCTTTTCGATGAGGATAATCCTTTTAAGGTAAAAGAATTTGTAAGCCAATCGCCGATAGATATTTTAGATAATCCAATCATGCCAGGAGATGAACTTATTGCCGTAAATGATGTTCGGACAGCCTCATCGAAAAACAGAAATGCTTATTTTAATCATCCTGAAATATTGGATGAAATAAAACTCACGTTTAAACGGGGAAAATCAACTTTTGATGTAAAAATACATCCAATAACCTCGCAAAAACTCAATAATTTGCTTTATGAGCAGTGGATTGCCAGCAAACAAAAAATTGTGGATGAAGCCTCAGATAACAAGATTGCCTATGTATATATGAAAGATATGGGATTGGGTAGTTTAGAGGATTTTTACATTGACATGACTACCGAAGCTATTCATAAAGATGCTTTAATCCTTGATTTAAGATACAATCGCGGCGGGAATGTACACGATGATATATTGCAGTTTTTAGCTCAAAAACCTTACCTAAAATGGAAATACCGGGATGGAAAATTATCGCCACAACCTAATTTTGCGCCAGCCGCCAAACCTATCGTATTGTTAATCAACGAGCACTCATTGAGCGATGCCGAGATGACAGCCGCAGGGTTTAAGCAGTTGGAATTAGGCAAAATAATTGGTACAGAAACCTATCGTTGGATTATTTTTACATCGGCCCGCCGGCTGGTTGATGGTTCATATACACGGCTACCTGCCTGGGGTTGTTATACTTTGGATGGAAAAGATTTGGAAATAACCGGTGTAGCTCCCGATATTTATGTTAAAAATACATTTATGGATCGTTTAAATAATACAGATCCTCAGCTGGAAAAAGCAATTAATGAATTATTGAAAGAGCTTGAATAATCGATAAAATTAAAATCAATATCAAGGGTTTAGCTTTTGCAAAGCAACAAAAAAATGGTCAATGCCAATAAAGAATTGGCGTATTATCCTTAACCAGTTCTTAAACTTATTAAAAAAAGGATTCGGGTTTAAAGTGCTAAACCCTCAATATTTTTAAATTACATAATTTGTGAAACAGTGTCAAATTTTAAAAATATACGGGTTTTAAGCTGTAAACAAAAGCTACTCTACTATTTTTATAAAATCTTAAAATTTCGGTGAGTTTGCTTTTAATAATATTATTATCTCTCTTGTTTTGATTTATCGAATCTTTCATTAAGTATTTTTGTTAACAAAAAAACCATAATTGACTTAAATCCAAATATTTGACGAACAATAAAAAAATAATTATACAAAAAGGACAACTAAAATAGCTGCCCTTTAAAATATTGTTGATTGTCACGACCTAAATTTTTTGTTTAATATCATTCCAGGTTTCAGCACTCATTTTAGAGCCTACAACCTCAATAACCTTGCTTGCGCATAACGAACCTATTTCGCCGCATTTATCCAAAGGCATTTTGTTCACTAATCCATATAAAAAGCCTGATGCATATAAATCTCCGGCTCCGGTTGTATCAATCAGGTTTGCTTTAAAAGGAGCAATTTTATAAACCTTATTATTACTTTTTACGAGTGAGCCATTTTTTCCGATTTTCACCACAGCTATTTCACTCTGTTCTGCAAGTTCGTTTAAAGCTTCTTCAGGTTTCTTTCCGGTGTATGCTTTTGCTTCTTTTTCGTTGGCAAAAATAATGTCAACATAGTTATTGATATATTCTTTAAGAAAATCAAGATTTTCCTCTACCACATTAAAACTTGCCAAATCTAACGAAATTTTCATGTTATTGGCTTTGGCCAATTGGGCTGCCTTAAGCATTAATTTATGGTTTAATACTAGATAACCCTCTATATGCAGATATTTATAATCTTTAAATTGATCTTCAATTAAGTCTATATCGGAAAGTTCTACAGCTGCACCTAAATAAGTGGCGAAGGTTCTTTCCGAATCGGGCGAAATTAAAGCCATAGCCCTTCCTGTTTCTGTCATGGTTTTAAGCATAAAGGGTACAATCCCATTAGCTTTCATGTCGTTACTAAAAAATTCGCCAAACGAATCGTTTCCTACTTTTCCAATATATCCGGTAGGAGCACCTAAACTAGCCAAACCATGTATTGTATTTGCAGCAGAACCACCCGATGATTGTGACTTCTTAAGGTCTACCGTTTCATTATTAATCTTTTCAGCAAAATCTCTTTCTGATAGTTGCATACTTCCTTTTCGTAACGAAAATTTTTCCAGCATTGAATCATCCGGAAGCATCGTCATGATATCTACCAATGCATTTCCTATTCCTAATACTTTGTCCATTATATTATTTTTTTATTCTTAATTGATTGCAAAAATACTAAGATTATTTGAATTGCCTGATTAATATTACGGATGAATTGGAGTAGTTGACTATTTTTTAAATTGTGATTAATAAATAAACTATTTGTTCATTATTATACATTTTCATAGCACAAACAAATAAATTTAGCAATTAAAATATATTGATTATTAGAACTTTAAAATTTAAAATTAAATATTGTTTAAAATTTTTTCAAATTTATTTTGGTTTATAATATAAACTACTTTATATTTGTTGAGTATTAATTTTAAATTTTAAACTATGGAAGAAAAAAATCTAAAAGCAGAAGAAAGCCTCAGAATTATTGAGCAAATGATTCAAAAAACAAAAGGTAATTTACATGATAGCAGTTTTTACTTTCTTTTATGGGGATGGATTATATTAATTGCAAACATCGGACAAATCGTATTAAATTATTTATCCTACGATAAGCCTTATTTAGTTTGGCTTTTAATAATTCCGGGTGTAATAGCCAGTGCTGTATACGGTGCACAACACGGAAGAAAAGCAAAAGTAGAAACTCATCTCGACAGGCTTAATTTCCTAATATGGATGGCATTTCTTGTTTGTTATTTCACTATCCTGATTTTTATGAAAGAAATAAACTATCAAGTGATTCCTGTTATTTTTCTACTAGCTGGTTATGCAACATTTCTTACCGGTGTTGTTATAAAATTTAAACCTTTAATTTGGGGTGGCTTTATATTTTTAGCCGGTGTTTTTGCTTATTTTTTATTACCTGCGAACTATTTTGAGTTTGTTCCGCCAGTAGTAATTATTTTAGGATATTTGATTCCTGGTTATTTATTAAAAACTCATCATAAAAAAAATGCTTAAGAAATTAGACCCATTATTACATTCGGAATTGCGTCTGGCCATCATGTCGCTTTTAGTATCGCTCCACAAAGCTGAATTTACCTATATTAAAGAAAAAACAGAAGCTACTTCCGGGAATTTAAGTGTTCAGCTTACTAAGCTTGAAGAGGCCGGATACCTTGAAATTAAAAAAGGGTTCAAAGGCAAAATGCCACAAACAACATGCCTCATAACAAAAAAAGGGACCGAAGCATTTGAACAATATGTCGAAGATTTAAAAAATTATCTGAATCTGTAATTTTTTTTAAAATTCTTGTTTATTTTATAAACTTATTTGCATAAGATCATGACAGCAAATAAAAAATCCGGGTGTTTCCCGGTTTTTTTATTATAGTAACTCATTCAATTTAGCAGTTACATTTTTTTCAATTCTGTCATTTATCTGAGTGGCATCAGCTTTAACAAACCTGTCACCTGTAATTTTTTCAAACAATTCAATATATCTTTCAGATACCTGGTTAACAAACTCTTCAGGCATTTCAGGAACTTTCTGTCCTTCCTCTCCCTGAAAACCTTGTTGCATTAACCATTCGCGAACAAACTCTTTCGACAACTGTTTTTGATTCTCTCCTTTTTGTTGCCGTTTATCATATCCGTCTAGATAAAAATATCGTGAAGAATCGGGGGTATGAATTTCGTCAATTAAGTAAATTTTTCCATCTTTTTTCCCAAACTCATATTTTGTATCAACCAGGATCAATCCCATTTCTTTAGCTATCTCACTTCCGCGTTTAAACAACTCTAACGAGTACTTCTCCAACAACTCATAATCTTCTTTACTAACAAGTCCTTGTTTAATAATTTCTTCTCTGGAAATATTTTCATCATGTCCAACATCTGCTTTTGTTGTTGGAGTGAGTATCGGTTCGGGGAAGCGTTGATGCTCAACCAATCCTTCAGGTAAAGGGACACCGCAAATATCCCTGCCTCCTTTTTTATACAACCGCCAGGAACTTCCGGTTAAATATCCACGAACAATCATTTCAACAGGAAATGGATCAACATAATGGCCAATAGTAACCATTGGATCCGGAACATTAATTTTCCAATTGGGAACGATATCAGCGGTTGCATCCAGGAATTTTTCTGCAATCTGATTCAATACCTGCCCTTTATAAGGTATTCCTTTAGGCAAAACTACATCGAATGCTGAAATACGGTCTGTTACAACCATTACCAGATATTCATCGTTAATATTATACACATCGCGGACTTTCCCGTTATAAACACTTTTTTGTTTTGGAAATTTAAAATCTGTTTTTACTACTGCTTGTGTCATGAGTTAGTTGATTAGTTTATTAGTAAAATGGTTTAATTACATGATGTTAATAAATTATTGGTGATACTATTGAATTCCTCCTTCTTCTTGATCTTTAAAATTATTTTGGTATGCATCAACAATATATTTTACCAGATGATGACGGATAATATCGCGTTCATCAAAAGTAACAATAGAAATACCCTTAATGTTTTGTAAAATCTTTAATGCTTGTACTAATCCTGATCTATTTTTCGGACGTAAATCAATTTGGGTAATATCACCGGTGACAATAAATTTTGCATTTTTACCCATACGGGTTAAAAACATTTTTAGCTGATTTACAGTAGTATTTTGTGCTTCATCTAAAATTACAAAAGCATTATCGAGTGTACGTCCACGCATATATGCCAAGGGTGCAATTTCAATAATTCCATCTTCAATTAAATCGGCCAGTTTACGTGGATGGATCATATCCATCAATGCATCGTAAAGCGGGCGTAAATACGGATCCAGTTTTTCTTTTAAATCGCCTGGCAAAAAACCCAGGTTTTCTCCGGCTTCTACAGCAGGGCGGGTTAAAATAATACGTTTTACCTCTTTATTTTTAAATGCTCTAACAGCTAAAGCAATTGCTGTATATGTTTTTCCCGAACCAGCGGGGCCAATGGCAAAAAGTAAATCATTTGTGCTATACTCATCAACTAATTTTTGCTGGTTAACCGTACGCGCTTTTATTGGCCGGGCAGTATTACTATAAATTAAAGCATCGTCTGTTTCTTCTTTTCGTTTAAGTAAGGATTCTCCTTCTCCTTTTAATAATGCTTCAAATTCAGCATCAGAAAGTTTTTTAAATTTTAAAAAATATTCTATAATCAACTGAAGTTTCTCTTCGAATGCAAAAATTAACTGCTCCTCTCCTTTTACTTTAATCTCATCTCCGCGGGCAATAATCTTAAGTTTAGGATAAAATTCTTTTATTTTTTCTAATCGGGTATTTTTTGCACCATAAATATTTATGGGCTCAATTCCCTCTAAATATATAACCTTTTCTATCATAAAAATTCCACAATAATTGCTTACATTTGGTAAACGTTTTGCTTAATCGATTGATTCTTATATTTAATTATAAATCAATAAACAAAAGTAATACATATAAATTTTGTAACATCGAAAATAAGCAAAAATAGTTTAATCAGAAAAAGATTTTTAGTTAGCTATTTATGCCCATTATAACATTAACAACCGACTGGAATAACCAAGATTTTTATATTGGTGCTGTAAAAGGTTCTATTTACAGTGAGTATGGCGATGTAAATATCGTTGATATTTCGCATCAGGTTAAGCCTTTTAATATTTTTCAGGCTGCCTTTATTTTAAAAAATAGTTATCGGTTTTATCCTAAAGGAAGTGTACACATAATTGGTATAAAAACAGAAATGTTGCCCGCCCAACCATATATTGTGGCAAAATGTAATGAACAATATTTTGTGGGGACAGATAACGGGATATTTAGTTTGCTTTTTAAAGACGAAGAAAAACCTGAATTTTATATTTTACATGATAATGCTCCTTCAAGTTTTCCTGCATTAGATATTTTCTCTAAAGTAGCATGCAAGTTAATCCAAAATGAAAAGTTAGAAACACTAGGAGAAAAAACAGAGAAAATTAACCGTCGTGTACCTCTCCGTGCTACTATTGAAGATAATGTCATTTCCGGAAGTATTGTTTATATTGATTCATTCCAGAATGCGATTACCAATGTTTCTAAAGATTTATTCGATCGTGTGGTAAAAGACAAGCCTTTTAAATTATACGTCCAGAGTAACCATCACATGATTTCGAAAATTAACCAGTCGTACCACGAAACATCAGTTGGTGAAATTCTGGCTCTTTTCAACTCATTAAATTTACTGGAAATAGCAATTAATGGCGGAAATGCTGCCGAATTATTAAATTTAGATATTAATTCATCGATACGGATAAAATTTAAATGAAAAAAATGAAAAAAGAATTAGCTGCTTTTGAGCGATTAATAGAGATTATGAATGAATTGCGCGAGAAATGCCCATGGGATAAAAAACAAACCATGGAATCGCTCCGAACGCTTACCATCGAAGAAACTTACGAGTTGGCTGATGCCATAATAAAAAATGATCTACAGGAAATTAAAAAAGAGTTGGGCGACCTGTTGCTACATATTGTGTTTTATGCCAAAATAGGGTCTGAAAAAAATGCTTTTGATTTAACCGATGTAATTGAGGGAATAAACAAAAAATTAATACACCGCCACCCACATGTTTTTAGTGATGTGAATGTAAAAGACAGCAAAGAAGTAGAAGAAAACTGGGAATCTATAAAGTTGAAAGAAAAAGATCGGAAAAAAGCGGTTTTATCAGGGGTTCCCGATTCGCTACCGGCATTGGTAAAAGCTAACCGGATTCAGCAAAAAGTGCGTGGTGTAGGTTTCGACTGGGACGAAAGAAAACAAATTTGGGATAAGGTAAAAGAAGAACTTAATGAGTTAGAACACGAAGTAGAAACCCAAGATTACGATAAGGTTGAAGCCGAATTTGGTGATTTATTTTTTTCCTTAATCAATGCCGCCCGGTTATACGATATTGACCCTGAAACAGCACTGGAGCGGACCAACAAAAAATTTATTAAACGATTTAACTATCTCGAAGAACAAACGCTAAAAAAAGGAATTTCGTTAAAAGATATGACATTGGACGAAATGAATATCGTTTGGGAAAAAGCAAAACAATTTGATGAATGATTAACGAATAAACCAAAAAAAATCCGCTTAGTACAGCGGATTTTTTTGTTCTATTCAATATATTTCTATTCTTCTTTTTTCTCTTCTTTCTTTTGGCCTTTTTTTGCTTCCGTTTTTTCTTCCTTTTGCTCTTTTTCGTCCGTTTTTTTATCTTCTTCCACTTTTTTTTCCTCTTCCTCATCTTCAAAATTAAGCATCTTTAATTTATGCAACTGATTATACCACTGAATAACTTTTTTAATATCAGAAACATAAACACGATCACGGTCGTAATCGGGTAATATTTCTTCAAAATAGTTTTTCAGTTCATCAGCCGATGATTTATGCGATATAGCTTCTCCTCCATCCTCTTTTTCAAAAATAGCCTTAAAAACATCTTTTAAAGCAATGTCCTCGGTATCTGTAAAAATGGCAATATCTTCCAGAGCAGTAATTTTTGCTGTAGCCGAAGCGTTCATTCGCTTTTTAGTTTCGAGCGACTCTACAATAATACCATGCCGTCCTTGGGATATAAATTGAAACAATCCGCTATGTCCAGAAATTGACAAAATATCTTTTAACATAAATTTTAATTTATATGATTTACAAAAATAATATACATTTCAAATTTGAGCAATAATTTTAATCTTTATAACGAAGAAATTATAATTATTATAATTAATTTATATTTTTTCTTGTTAAGGTTGAAAAATTAATTCATCCCTCGTTCTTTTTTTATTTTTTCGTACGCTTCATTAACTCGTTGGAATTTTTCTTTGGCTTTTTGTTG
>JAXHVS010000013.1:11741-21415 GCA_034189025.1 Bacteroidota bacterium | reverse complement strand
TGAAAATAGATTTTAATCCTGAATGGTACCAGCATGCACTGGAAGAACAAAAAATGCGTGCTCCGCATATGATGACCAAATATGTCAACAGCGAAGCCAGAAAAGCAGGACAGTTGCGCGGCTTAGTTATTGAACATCATGTATCAGGGTGGTTTAAAAAATATTATCCACTGCATTATTTAGAACCTGATAATTACAGGCAATGGACAAAAATTTGCAGTCATGATTTTAAACTAAAAATATCCTCCAAAATTTTATATATAGATGTTTCCGGCCCTAAAAAGGATGGCTCTTTTGGTTCGTACAGCTATAAACCACAAATGGGCGTAGACTTTCATATTTTATGTAATGCCATTGGTTTTAAAACATGGAATGATGTGGATTACAAAAAAGGATTTGAAATACTGGGAGTAGTTACTCCAGAAAATTATAAAAAAACAATAAATATGCAGGATATTATTAATTTTGGGAGCTGGCTAAAAAAAATTGGTTTATGAAACCCTCATGCAATAAAGTACATAACCTGTCTGCCGATTTATCCGCCGAAAAAGGGTTTATCCGCCGGTAGGAGGACAGGCAGGCAAGGATATGAACCGAAGCTGAGTTTACGAATACCAAATTAAAAGATATATTTATGAGTAATAAATTTTGAGGGTTCCACAATATTAGAAGTACAAATGTCGATTTTGTTTTGTTAATGTTTGAAAATTAGAAGTTTAACTAAATTTTATACTTGTGAATTATATGAAATTATTACCTTCGGGTATAGATAGGGAACAGAAAAAAAAAGCACAAATTAGGATTGAACGGTATTTGAGAAAATATCCTGATAAAGATATCCGAAAATTTATTGATAAAATCAACAATGAAATAGAAATGGAAAATACCAAACAATCCCTAATTGCTGAAATCCAAAAGAGTGCAAATCAAAATAATGAAAAAACCATTGAATATGCCAAACAAAGCATTCTAAATGGGAAATATGCACAAAAGTTTTTACAAGGTAATCGTTATCCTTTTGAACGTTTACAAGAGTTTGTTGAACAAAAGGAATCAAATCAATTAACCCTTTTTCATAATGATTTTAGAGAAACAAAAATTAAAGAAAATTCGATTGATTTAATTGTTACCGACCCACCTTATCCGAAAAAATATATTGAACTGTATCACGATTTAGCTTTGTTTGCACTAAAAGTTTTAAAACCTGGAGGATCATTATTCACTATGGCAGGGCAATCGTATCTTCCTGAAATTTTAAAACAAATGGAAATTGAGGGTTTGAACTATAACTGGACGCTGGCATATTTAACACCCGGAGGACAATCACCCCAATTGTGGCAACGCAAAGTAAATACTTTTTGGAAACCGGTTTTATGGTATACCAAAGGGAAACCGGAAAACTGGATGGGCGATGTGGTAAAAAGCAATGTAAACGATAATGATAAAGTTTTTCATTTTTGGGGGCAGTCTATTTCCGGAATGTCCGATTTAATTGACCGGGTTTCGTATATGGGCGAAACCATTTTAGATCCTTTTATGGGCGGAGGAACCACAGGCGCTGTTTGTTTAAAACAACGAAGAAAATTTATTGGCATAGAGATAGATCAAGAAGTTTTTAAAACGGCTAAAAGCCGTTTAAAATTGTTGGAAAAAGAGTTAAAAGGGTAGTTTACAAATTATCCTCAGCATACCATTCGGCAAAGGAAGTACCTGTTTCATGTAATTTGATGGCATGAAGTTTGAGTCGGCAGGGAAGCTTTTTTATGATCTTTTCTGCAAAATCAGCTACCATATTTTCACAGGTCGGTTGATAGTCGGTAATATATTGTTTATTAAACATTTGACTGTTCAAACACGTTAAGCTGACAGCAGCAGTTTTACTCAAAATAATAGCATGGTCGAGCGGATGTACGATTTCGGCATTTACAATTTTTTTCAAGTCGCCAAAGTCGATTACCATACCGTTTTTTGGGTTGTTTTCATCTTCTATGGGCTCACCAATAACCGTAACGAACATTTTATACGAATGGCCGTGAATATTTGCACATGGGCCGTCGTAATTCCATAATGCATGTGCTATTTCAAAATTAAACTGTTTGGTAACCCGTATTTTTGTCATTTATAAATATCTTATTTTAAATTATGGTTTTTATTAATACAAAGATATAACGCTTTTGTTTTATTAAAAACCACCCGGGAAGTACAGGGTGGTTATAATATTTTAATACAAATATTTAATTATTATGGGTTAGTGCATTTACTTACACAATTCACAATATTGCTTAAATTGGCATGTTTTAAAAAGTAGTATGTATTTTTCCCTTCTCTTTTGGAACAAAGCACACCTTTATCTTTTAAAATGCCAAGGTGATGCGATGTAGTAGATTGCTCAATACCTAATAATTCGTGTATCTCTGTTACAGTCAGTTTTTTACCATCTTCAAGGTAATTTAAAATAGCAATACGCATCGGATGCGCTATAGCTTTAAGCATATTTGCAGCTTCCTCTAATTGTTCTATGGTTAAATCTTTTATATTCATTTTCTTTAACTAAAAATTTATTAATTAGACAAATGCAAATATATAAATATCTTATTTTTAAATAATGATATTTATCATTTTTTTATGTTTAAGATATTGATTTTGTGAATTTAATTAAAAGAAAGCTAACTTAAGTCAACACACATGAACATCATCAACTGTTTTTTGTTTAAATTTTTGCTGAATGAATTAATTAGTATATTTGAATCGATATAAAAATTAAATAATGTCTGTAGTAGATAAAATAAAAGCTCCAATAAAAGATGAGATGGAAAAGTTTGAACCTTTTTTCCGTTCATCTATGCAAACTAAGGTCCCGTTATTAAATATCATCATGAACTATTTATTGCGGCGCAAGGGAAAGCAAATGCGGCCTATGTTTGTTTTTTTAACATCAAAGATGTTAAAAGATGAGGTTAGCAAATCTACTTATACTGCGGCATCATTGATAGAGCTTTTGCATACGGCTACTTTGATTCATGATGATGTGGTTGACGAAGCCTACGAGCGGCGTGGATTTTTTTCCATCAACGCCCTTTGGAAATCTAAAATTAGTGTGCTGGTGGGTGATTATCTGCTTTCCAAAGGACTTTTATTGGCAGTAGACCACAATGAATATGAATTGTTGAAAATTGTTTCGGTTGCTGTACGCGAGATGAGTGAGGGAGAGTTGTTACAAATTCAAAAATCCAGGAAACTGAACCTTACAGAAGAGGATTATTATGATATTATCCGTAAAAAGACAGCATCTCTTATTGCTGCCTGTACATCTTGTGGCGCAAAGTCATCGGGCGCCAACGGCCAGATGGTTGAAAAGATGTGGCAGTTCGGCGAATATGTTGGAATGGCATTTCAGATCAAAGATGATTTACTCGATTATCAAAATAACGGGAGCATAGGAAAGCCTTCAGGTAACGATATTAAAGAGAAGAAGCTAACATTACCCATTATTTATGCCCTTGAGCAATCTTCGATACCAGAAAAAAAGAAAATATTAAGTATTGTAAAACGACACAATAAAAATAAACGAAAAGTTAAGGAAGTTATCGATTTTGTGATTGCTAAGGGAGGGTTGGATTATGCATCACAAAAAATGAATGAATATAAGGTAAAGGCTCTCGATCTTTTGAATGAAATGCCTAAAAATACTTCAAAAGAAGCGTTGCAGGAACTGGTAAACTTTGTGGTAACCCGCTCAAAATAAAAACGGAAGATAGAGTTATTGAAAATGGAATTGAACAAATGAGAAATTAAAAGGAGTTTTTATTGACAGAAAGGATTTGACGCTTTTGATGTAATCATTAGATGACATTTTTTAAGATGCACTACTATCGCCTGCCAACCATCCTGTTGAATAAGCAATTTGAAGATTGTAACCTCCTGTTTCTGCATCAACATTGATAATTTCGCCAGCAAAAAAAAGGCCTTTGATTTTTTTGGACTCCATTGTTTTTGATGAAATCTCATTTGTAGGAATTCCTCCGGCAGTTATAATAGCCTCTTTAAAAGAACGATATCCAGCTATTTTAAAGGGAAGATTTTTAAGACGGTATCTTATCTTTTTTCGTTCTTTAGCACTAATCTGGTGGCACTCTTTTTCCGGATCTATATTTGAAAGATCGAGGAAAAACGGAATTAAAGCTGCCGGCAGAATATTTCGAAAAATGGTGCTGATTTTCTTCTTGCCATTTTCATTCAGCTCACGGAGCAGCCTGTTATCGAGTTTCTTGTCATCAAGTGCCGGTTTTAAATCAATAAATATATTTACTTCATTCCCTTTTTGTAATTCGGTTACAATGTTTCTACTAAGTGTAAGTATAATAGGCCCCGAAAGTCCGAAACTCATAAATTCCATTTCGCCGAACGCTTCAGTATTTTTTTTATTATTGACCCATACAACTGCAAGGACATTTTTTAATGTTAACCCTTGTAATTTATGGGGTATGAGCTTTTCTGTTTCCAGAGGAACAAGAGCGGGATGTGGCTTTTCCAACAAATGGCCTGCTTGTTTTGCCAACTCAAAACCATCTCCGGTAGAACCAGTAGCAGGATATGATTTCCCCCCTGTTGCAAGAATAACTTTGTTTGCCTGAAAATTTTTGCCCTCAGCAACAACACCTTTTATGGAGTTGTCGGCAATGATTAATTTTTCTACTTTGTGTTTTTTGCAGATCGTAACGTTTAGTTTTTTGTTCCATGCCAGCAAAGCATTAAGCACATCAACCGCTTTATCGCTTTCGGGGAAATACCTTCCACCACGCTCCAACTTGCATTCTACATTAAGTTTTTGGAGTAGTTGGATAATATCCTGAGAAAAGAACTGATGGAAAGCATTTTTTAGAAATCTGCCATTGGGATAGATATGTTTGATAAATTCATTAATCGGAGAGTCATTGGTGATATTACATCTTCCTTTGCCCGTAATTCTAAGCTTGCGGCCTTCCTGTTGCATTTTTTCAAGTATTAATACTTTTTTTCCTTTTTCCGCAGCTCTTCCGGCGGCAAGCAGCCCGGCGGGGCCAGCACCAATAACAATAATATCAAAATGTTCCATAACCAACAAAAGTAAAATTTTCTTAATGAATCGTAGTGTTTAAGAAAAAAACAATAAAAAAAACCAGCCGAAAATAAAACAAAAAGGGAGTTCAGCTGGCTTATTTTACACTTTTTGAAGGTAATTCAATAGATTAAAAATATTTTGCTTCCTCCTGGAAAATTTCACTTAAAAGATTGTTCGCCAATCTGCTGGCGCCAATTCTAAATAATTTTGCATTTAACCACTCATCACCCAAATTTTCTTTTACAATGGCAAAATAAGCCAATGCATCTTCGGGTGTTGATATACCTCCGGCCGGCTTGATGCCAATTTTTTTACCGGTAGCTTTATAAAAAGCTTTTATCGCTTTGGTCATTATGTATACCGCATCGGTAGTCGCTGCTGGTGATTGTTTGCCGGTTGAAGTTTTGATAAAATCGGCTCCGGCTTCCATAGCTAAAATGCTGGCTTCCCAAATTTCTTGTGGCGAACGTAAAGCTCCGCTTTCAAGAATCACTTTAAGATGGTTTTCGCCAATAGCTGATTTGATGTCTTTTATCTCATTAAAACAATATGCATAATTACCCTCAAAAAATTCTCCTACACTAAGCACAATATCCACTTCTGTAGCTCCGGCATCAATGGCTCTTTTACATTCCTCTATTTTTACCTCTAAAAAAGTTTGCGACGAAGGAAATCCTCCTCCCACAGCGGCAATTTCTATTCCCGGAACAGCAAGATTCTTTTTTACACAACCTACCAAGCTGGGGTAGATACAAATAGCCGCCACATTGGGTATTTCATTATAATGATTATTAAAATCATTTACCTTATTACAAATCGCTTTAATTCGTGTGTTATTATCTTCTGTATTTAAGCTTGTTAAATCTATTAAGCTAAATAATGTTTTAAGGTTTTCCGTGGTTGCATATTGATGGCTGTTGTTTGCTATTATAGCAACTTCTTGCTGAATATCTTTTTCAAGAAAGTCAGCATTGTATTTTTTTAATAAGTCTTTCATCGCATTTTTATTTTAATTTTTTATTTTCATGATGTCTTTTGGCATCGCGTTTGGTTTTTTTCTCTATATTTTTTATTAATGCATCGGTCAAATTTACACCAGTTTGGTTTGCCAGGCAAATTAAAACAAAAAGAACATCAGCCATTTCCTCTTCCAGGATTATTTTTTTATCCGATTTTTTAAATGACTGTTCCCCATACTTCCGGGCAATAATTCTGGCTAACTCACCTACTTCTTCGGTTAATAAAGCCATATTGGTTAGCTCGTTAAAATAACGGACCCCATATTTTTTGATCCAGGCATCTACTTTTTCTTGTGCCTCCTGAATGGTCATATCCGATTAATTTTTATAATATATTTTACTTTGATAATCTTTAAAATCTTTAAACTTATCTAATTTAAGAATACCAGCCTCTTCGAATCCGAGTTTTTTATGAAAATTCATTGAAATTTCGTTGGTATAGGGCTTGTCCATAACAAATGCATAAAATGAATTGTTGCTGTATTTTGCAAACAGGTTTTTGTACAGGGCTTCTCCAACACCTTGTTTTTTATACGATTTATCTACTGCAACTTTTTCAATGTACAGTAGGTTATCATTATTTTCTAAAATTTGCTTTTTAAATTTATCAGTTTTCCAGTTAACCCGACTTAATATATCTACACCCACAGTATTTGATAGTTCAACAAAACCAAGAATTTCTTCATTTCCAAATTTTCTTAGCACATAATATCTGTAATTTTTATGAATACGTTCAAGAATAATATCTTCAGTCATTTCTGTAATCATAAAGGCTTTATTTTTTTCCGGATCAAAATAACTGTTGTTTATTTCGGCAATCACTTCATAATCTTCTGGTTTTGCGATTTCCAAACTATATCGTGGTGCATTTTTTAACTGTTTAAAGCTTATTTTTCGCACAAGAATAAAGGTAAGGATTGTGGTTAATCCTTTATATATCAGTTCAATATCTGAAAATGTGTATTTTAATAAGAAGTAAAGCGTAGTAAATAAAACAAGGGCAACAATTTTTTCTGAAATCCAGGTTTTGTTTTTCGCAATATAATTTCCTTTGTTTTGGATAATATAATTGATAACCCAGGCAAAATCAAGGAGAGCTAAAAGAATAAATATTAAGGCAATGTTTTCGGGTTTATTATAAAACAGAAAAAGGACCTCTAAGTTAATCAGGATAAGAAAATCAATGATAAATTCTGCTTTGGACGAAACCACATTGTCGCCTAAGAATTCGGTCCAGTCCCACCAGTATAATAAAACAATTCCGGTAACAAAAAGGCCCATTAATAATTCAAACTTGTTGTTTAGATCTATTTGCTGAACAAATAAAACATTACCTAATCCAATACCCAGTAAAATAGCGTACATTTCATTGACAAATGCACCAATAAATTTGTTGTTTCTAACTTTTTTTGACATTTTTTGTATACGTGTATCTTGTTAATAATCAGATTGTTTTCATTATTATTTTGATTTTCTTCGAGCAAGAGAAAGAAAAATTCCGATAAAGCAGAGTACTCCAAATATTAAAAAGGCTGTTTGGATGGAGGTAATAAAAGCTTCATGGTTTGATGGATTAATTTCTACTTTCCCAATAAAAATAGAAAAAATCATCATGGCAATTCCCATGCTCGACATTTGTCCTATTAACCGCATTGTTCCAACAGTACCTGAAGCAATGCCATAATATTTTTTTTCTACAGAACTCATGATGGCATTGGTATTTGGGGAGGAAAACAGGGCGTATCCTATTCCAAATACAATTAATATAGCGCTAATAAAAAATATGCTTGTATTCATACCAATAAAGGCAATAGTAAACAATCCCGCTGAAATTAAAGCCATTCCAACAGAGGCTATTATGCCGGGGTCTAATTTATCCGACAACTTTCCGGTTAGTGGCGAAAAAATTGCCATTAATAATGGCTGAATAACAAGAACCTGGCCAGCTTGCTGTGGATTTAAATCCTTGATATATTGTAAATACAAGCTGAGCAAGAATCCGATGGCAAAGGTTGCACTATAGTTAATTAATGCAGCATAATTTGAAAAGGCAAAGACTTTATTTTTTATAAATAGTTGAATGTTAAGTACCGGGTATTGCTGCTTTTTCTCAAAAAGGATGAAAATGAATAATCCTGCCGCTCCAAGTAAAGTGAAGGCAACCCCTTTTAAAGCAGGTAACTCGCTAAAGCCATACATTAAAGAAACTATAGCAACGCTGTAAATTACTGAGCCTTTCCAGTCGAATTTCTCGCCTTTAGCATCAGCCCATTCCTGTTTTAAGTAGATGAAACTAAGCGCAACAGCAATAATTCCCAGTGGTACGGTAAATAAAAATATACCCTGCCAGCCTAAAAATTTGGTTAAGTAACCGCCAATAAAAGGGCCTAATGTTAATCCGGTATATACCGATGCCACAGCTATTCCTAGTGCTTTGCCCCGTTTTTCTTTAGGAAAAACAGAAGTAATAATTGCCATGGCAGTACCGAAAATCATGGCTCCTCCAATACCCTGGATCACCCTCCAAAAAATTAATGCGTTAATTCCGGGAGCGAATGCGCAAAAAAACGAAGCAACCGTAAATATAATTAGGCCATAATTAAGCACTTTTTTGCGGCCAAAGATATCGGCTAACCGGCCAAAGGGTGTTAAAAATACTGCTGCTGATAATAAAAACGAGGTGGCTACCCAGCTTAAGGTAACGGCATCAGCAGAAAACTCTTTACCAATAGAGGGGAGTGCAATGTTCGTTGCCGAACCAATAAAAGGTGTGGCAAATGAGGCGAAAGAAGCAACGATTAATGTTGCTCGTTCTAAAAGCGCTTGATCAGATGAAGCCATTTGGTTATGCTTTATTTTTAGTGTCTATAATAATAGTTACCGGGCCGTCATTTGTTAAATTTATTTGCATATATGCGCCAAATTCGCCGGTTTTTATTTCTTTTCCCAAATCGGTGCCTAACTGTTTTATAAATTGCTCATACAGAGGAATAGCAATTTCCGGTTTTGCTGCCTGTTGGTACGAAGGGCGATTACCCTTTTTGATTTTAGCATGTAATGTAAATTGACTAATAGCAAGAATCTCTCCATTAATATCTTTTACCGATAAATTCATTATCCCATCTTTGTCATCAAAAACTCGTAATTGGGTAATTTTGCGGCTTAACCACCGAATATCTTCATTGGTATCCGCATTTTCAATCCCAATTAAAACCAACAATCCTTTTTTTATCGATGATTTTATTTTATTTTCTGTTGAAACAGACGCTTCAGTAACACGTTGTATAACTGCTCTCATAGGGTTATTAATGTTTTGATTTGTGAATATTTGACGAAAGTAAAAAAATAGAATGAAAACTAAAGGTCAAATTGTTGAATTTTTTGTAATATTACCCCCTTTTTTCGAAAAATTTAATAAGCGCAAAAATTTTTTATATGTTACTCAAAAAACTTTTTTTCACTTCGGTTATATTTATTTTTTCCCAAACGCTTTTTGCCCAAATTCCTGACGGGTATTATGATAGTGCAACCGGAACCGGATTTACTTTAAAAAC
>JAXHVS010000013.1:0-11641 GCA_034189025.1 Bacteroidota bacterium | reverse complement strand
GGAGAAAATGTTCCTCCCTCTATTACCAACATAGCCATTTCTCCGCAAAACCCAACTTCTGCCGAAAGCGTTACGGTTTCGGCTACTATTACCGATGCTGATGGGGCTATAACCAGTACACTGTTGAACTGGGGGTTAAATGCGGGCAGTTTATCCAATACGATCAATATGTCGAATTCAACCGGAGACAACTATGTTGCTGATGCTCCGATTCCCGCTCAGGCAGATGGAACAACCGTTTATTATACAATAGAAGCGGAAGATGATTCTGCTGCAATAAACACTTCCTCTATACAAAGTTATACGGTAAATGATGAAGGTGCTGTTGGGCTTCCTTTTGCAGAGGATTTTGAAACCGTAACAGAAGATCAGCCGGTCGACATCAATGGCTGGACACAATACATTGAAGCCGGTACCGAAACCTGGGAAGGAAGAGAATATGTTGGAAATTTGTATGCACAGTTTAGTGCTTATAATACTGGAGAGTATATAAACATTGGTTGGTTAATTACGCCTGCACTTGATCTAACCGGATATTCCGAAGTAATCTTCTCATTTAAAAGTAAGGATGGGTACAACAACGGGGATCCGTTGGATGTGTTTATATCCTCCGACTATTCTGGGTCAGGAGACCCTAACGGGTCCTCATGGATTGAGCTGAACCCTGTTCTATCAACTGGGAATACCGAAGGTTATGCAACAAACTGGACCGCTTCGGGAGATCTTAGCCTAAATAATTATACAGGAAATACAGTTTATATTGCTTTTAAATATACCGGAGGCGATCCTTCGTTAACAACCACAATGCAGATCGATGATGTGCTGGTAGAAGAGAATTATATTGCCAATGAAAAGCCTGTAATTTCTAATATACAACATACACCGGAAACACCTGCTTCTGAAGATGGGGTTACCGTTTCGGCTACTATTACCGATCCTGATGGAACTATAACCAATGCAGAATTGAATTGGGGTTTAAGTACCGGCAATTTATCGAACACAATCAGTATGTCGGATGCTGGTGGAGATGTTTATTCTTCCGATACAGAAATTCCGCCACAAACAGAAGGTACAACCATCTATTATGCCATTAAAGCAACAGATAATAGCGAAGGAATAACAATTTCCGAAGAAAATAGTTATCAGGTTACGGATATGGATAATCAGGCACCTGTAATTTCTAATGTTTTTATAGAACCAGAAAATCCTACAGATGAAGATGATGTTATTATCTCCGCATCCGTTGATGATGAGGATGGAAATATTGAATCGGTTATTTTAAAATGGAAAAAAAACGAGGAAGTATATGTTGAGCAAGATATGAGCTTTACAGAAGGTAAATATTCAGGGCAAATTTTAAAACAACCAGCTGGAGCGATGATTCACTTTATCATTCTAGCAAAAGATGATTTAGGGGCAGAAACAAATTATGAAGACAGCTATGAAGTTTCTGAAGCAAACACGATCGAAAGAGTAAACATAAATCAAGCCAAAATATTCCCTAATCCCTCAACAGGTATTATAAATATTGTTATTCCGGGATATACCGGAATGTTAGATTTAAAATTGTATGATGCTATTGGTGCATTAGTATTTGCAGAAGCCAAAGCGTCGTTTAACCAAAAGGATGTGACCTATTTGCATGGAATAGAAAAGGGAGTCTATTTTCTAAAAATGTCCACACAGTCGGGTGTAACCGTTACGCGAAGATTGATAGTTAATTATTAATTTATAAAAACTTTTTTTTGATGCTGTTCCTTTCGAGCAGCATTTTTTTTGAATAAAAAAAAATTTGGGATATTATAATTTTTTGTTTATTATGAATAAAAATTTAATAGAGCTTAAACTTTTTATTCAGGTTGGGTCGTTTAATTGTGTGTTTAAATGCGCTTTAAAATAAGCTAATTAAAAATAAGATAAGCTATGCATATTATTGATTTATCCATTTTTATATTGTATATGATTTTGATGTTGGGTGTTGGTTACTTTTTTCTTCGCCGGAATAAAAATCCTGATGATTATTTTGTGGGAGGTAGAAGCATGGGTAGCTTACATGTAGGCTTATCTGTTGTAGCTACTGATGTGGGAGGTGGTTTTTCCATTGGTTTGGGCGGACTGGGATTTGTCATGGGTTTATCGGGTTCGTGGATGCTGTTTACCGGTTTAATCGGAGCATGGATAAGTGCAGCACTTCTTATACCCAAAGTGGCACAATTGATGAAAAAAATGGACTTATATACTTTTCCTCAAATTTTTGGCAACTTTTATGGTAAGCATGTTGCTCTGGTTGCCGGGATTATATCAGCAATTGGATACATCGGTTTTACCAGTTCCCAATTACTGGCAGGAGCGAAACTGGCCTCAGCTTCATTTGTTGGGTTAGATATTAATATAGCCTTGATTATTATGGGGGCTATTGCGGTTATTTATACGGTTATGGGTGGATTAAAAGCGGTAATTTATACCGATACCATTCAGTGGATTATTTTGATGAGCGGATTAATTCTTATTGGCATTCCTTTGGGATATAATGCCATTGGCGGAATAGAAGCTTTAAAAGCGAATGTTCATCCGGAGTTATTAAAACTTAGCAACGTTACCTGGCAACAATTGGTGAACTGGGGGATTACAATTATACCCATTTGGTTTGTGGGGATGACACTATATCAACGCATATATGCTACCAGGGGAAAAAAACAAGCGCAAAGAGCCTGGTTTATTGCTGGTGTATTTGAATGGCCTTTAATGGCCTTTATGGGAGTTACATTAGGTTTATTTTCACGAGTTGCCTTGGATCAGGGAATGTTTGTGGAACTGGGTTATGCTACCTTTGAAAGTATTGATCCGGAAATGGGATTGCCTTTATTGCTTCGTACCATTTTACCTGTTGGTTTAATGGGATTAATGATGTCGGCTTATTTTTCGGCTATCATGTCTACTGCAGACAGTTGTCTTATGGCCGCATCGGGCAATGTTCTTACCGATATTTTAAGCAAAATTTTTCCTATAAAAGAAAGCCATAAAAGTCAATTACGATTATCACAAATTCTTACCCTTATAATAGGAGTTTTAGCCCTAATATTGGCTCTAAAAATGGAAAATGTACTGGAGTTGATGCTTTATTCTTATGCTTTTATGGTATCTGGTTTGTTTATTCCACTGCTGGGAGCATTTTTTGGGAAAAGAAAAAATGCTTTGGCTGCTGTTTGGGCGATGATGGTTGGTGGTTCTACTACGCTTATACTTACAGAATTTAATGTTGAATTACCATTAGGACTTGATCCCAATATTTTTGGGATATCAGCATCTCTGGTTGTATTTTTATTGCTTACGTACTTATTTCCTAGGTATTCAACCTATACAAAACTTTAGCAACAATAAAAGGGTTGGTGTTGGCCAACCCTTTTTTCATTACAAATTTGTAAAATGAAATTTATTCAAATATTTCGTCCTCTAATCCTGTATTAATTTCAACAGAATCAACGTTTAATTCAAGATTTTGCATTCCTGTTATTCGAATGAGTGTAGGATATTTAATGCCGTCAAAATCTTCATAATTTAAATAAAATTGTGTTTGTGTCATCTCACCTTGAGGAGTGGCAATCTTTTGTTTGGTTTGTACCCTCAATCCGGATTCTACATCATAAAAATCATATTTTACTTCTCCTGTTGGTGATTCAATTTTTATTTTATAGGCATCTTTTTCGTTAACGCTTTCAATGGCAGCTAATTCAAGTTTTATACCAAGTTCATCATATTTTAATTCAGGGTTTAGGGCTGATTCAATTTTTAGTTTTTCAAGGTTTTCTCCTTCAATTTTTTGTTCACCCTGAAAACTTTTAACCACACCCTCTTCACCGTTAAATTTTTGTTCGGTAATAACATTGCCATTCATAGACATTTTCATGGCAAACTTATTGGGTGCTTTTTGGTAAGTAACCTGGTTAATTTGCATTCCATTCATTTCAGTACTTGCATTAATGGTAATATCTTCCATCGATTGTAGTTTTTCTTTACCTCCAATCGCTTCAACATATCGTTCTATAACCGTTTTTGCAGTCATCCCTTCAGGCAATACCTTCGCTTTTTCATCTTTCACAGGATTTCCATATGCATCATAAACTTCAATCTTCCCGTCAGCATCAAAAGGTTTTAGCCGGTCGTAAAGTTTGTTTTTATCTCCAACCACTAAAATAATGGCATTATCCGGAGTGATATATTTTTTTGCCATTTGCTGTACTTCGTTTATTGTAACAGCATTTAATTTTTCTAAATATGTTGCATAATAGTCATCTGGCAGGTTATATCTCTGAGTATTAAAAGCAAAACGGGCAATGGTTTGAGGCCTTTCTAACGATAAAGCAAATGATCCGGTGGATACATTTTTCGATAACTGTATTTCATCTTCGCTGACTTTCTCATTCCTAATCCTGTTCATTTCATAAAGAAATTGTGTAATAGCACTATCTGTTACCTCCGTACCCACTTCTGCGCTTGCTTCAAAATAACCGGCTAATGGATCCGGGGATATGGAAGAACGTGCGCCGTATGTATAACCTTTATCTTCCCGGAGATTTTGCATTAATCTTCCGGAAAAAATTCCACCACCCAAAATTTGGTTCATTAAATATGTTGGAATATAATCTTTGCTTCCTGGCTTTAAATTAATGGGATAAGTTATTTTAATAATCGACTGAACAGCATCTTCTTTATTTACTAATGCTACGCGTGTTCCAATATTTTTGTTAGGAAATTGATAAGCATGTTCAGGAACCTCTTCTTTTTCCCATTCCCCAAAATATTTTTTAGCAAGGGTTTTAGACTCTTTTTCGTTAATATCACCAACAATAACTAAATATGCTTTATTGGGTTTGTAATAATTGTTATAATATTCTAAACATTTTTCTCGGGTAATATTTTTAATGGTTTCTTCTGTACGAATTTCACCATAAGGTAAATTGGGATAACGTAATTTTTGGGCTACGCGATTTGCAATGGCTCCCGGACTTGTTTCCGATGATTTTAATCCAGAAATAGCTTGTTTTTTATTTTTTTCTAATTCAGACTCAGGGAAAACAGGATTTAACAAAACGTCAGACATTAATTCAAGCAACTCTTCTGTATGCTTTTTTAATGTTTGGGCAAATATCCCATTAGAATAAGTATTTAATGTGGCACCAATAAAATCAACTTTTTCATCAATTTCTGGTTTGGTTTTTGATTTTGTACCTGTGCGCAATAAATTTCCTGTGATACTAACATAACCAACGGCATCCTTTTCCATTACAGGATCCACATCAAGAATAAGTTGAAATGAAACCACAGGAACTTTATGGTTTTCTACTACAATTACTTTTAAGCCGTTATCTAAAGTAAAAGTTTTGTGTTCGCCTATTTTTATTTCCGGAGCGGGTCCCGGTTCGGGCCTAACACTTCGATCAAGCTGTGCTTTTGCTGATGCAATAAATAATATTGCAATAAAAAGGAATGATATGGTTTGTTTAAAATTTTTCATGGTTAAAAATTTTTAATTTTATTTAAATAATATTTTTAATTTTTATGAGGTAAGTAATACAGAACCACCCGGTTATCATCTCTAAAATATTTATTGGCTACCCTTTTAATATCTTCTTTGGTAACAGCCATATATTTATCTATTTCTGTATTTATCAGATTTGTGTTTTTGAAAAAAGTATAGTTAATGGCTAAATTATATGCTCTATTGGCAAGAGTTGTATTACTGTTAACAAATTGACTTTCTATTTGGTTTTTTAATTTTTCTAATTCTTTATCTGAAATCAATTCATTTCTAACCTTTTCAATCTCTTTATTCATTGCTTCTTCCAGTTCTGCAGGGTCAACATTTATATTGGGGATGGAGTAGGTTAAAGCAAGCCCCGGATCTTCAAAAGGTAAAGGGAAAGATGCAGCAAATAAAGCCAGCTGTTTTTGATCTACAAGTGTTTTATAAAGCCTAGAGCTTTCACCACTAGATAATAATGTAGACAGCATATCTACCGCATAATAATCATCGCTACCTATTGCTGGAAGGTGATAGGCCTGAATAACAGCCGGAAGTTGTATATTATCATAAACCGTATCTCTAATTTCTTTATGCTTGATGGGTTCTTTTACTTGAGGCCTGTATATCTCATTTTCTCCTTTAGGAATTCCAGCATAATATTTTTCAACGAGTTTTTTGGTTTCGTTAATGTCAATATCTCCGGTAATTGTTAAAACTGCATTGTTCGGGACATAAAACATATCATAAAATTCCTGGAACTCTTCATCTTTGGCAGCCCGAATATGTTCGGGGTCTCCTATGGTTGTCCACTGATATGGGTGTTTTTCATAGGCTCTTTTACAGGTTTCGATTAAAATCGTTCCATAAGGCTGATTTTCATAGCGTTGTTTATATTCCTCAATTACTACATTTTTTTGTGTAGCAATGCCTATTGAATCAACTTTTGCATGGAGCATTCGTTCGGCTTCGAGCCAAAGTCCTAATTCAAGCTGATTTGACGGAAGCAGCTCATAATAATAGGTTCGGTCATTCGTAGTATTTGCATTGAGTAACCCTCCAGCTTTTTCTACAATTTCTGAATATTCTCCACGAGCAATATTCTTTGTTCCCTCAAACATCAGGTGTTCAAAAAAATGAGCAAATCCTGTTCTGCTAGGTTTTTCATTTTTTGAACCCACATGATAGGTTACGGTTACAGCTACTATAGGAGTACTGTTGTCTTGATGTAAAATGACATGTAACCCATTATCAAGGTCGTACTCTTCAAATTCAATTTGGTTCGTTTGGGCATAAATAGTTAAGGTTAATATCCCAAAAACCATTGTTGCAATTAAATGTTTAATTTTCATAATTTAAATGTTAAAGATTTGTTTAAATGGTTAATAAATATGATTATTCATTATTTTGATTTTCATTATTTTCTTCAGGAATATGATCCAAAATATCTCCTGGTTTGCAATCCAGCACTTTACAAATGGCTTCTAAAGTCGAAAATCTGATAGCTTTTGCTTTTCCACTTTTCAAAATGGATAAATTGGCAATCGTAATATTTACTTTTTCAGAAAGCTCGGTTAACGACATGTTACGTTTTGCAAGCATATTATCCAGGTTTGTTATGATGGGCATTGTTTTTTTGTTTTAAATCGTTAATTCTTGTTCTTTTTTAATCTCCAATCCTATGCGGTAAATTTCTGCAATGACCAACACAATTAATGCCCAAAATAAATCTATGGAGGCATCAAAATTTAACCGGATATTAAAAGACTGGTTAAAAACGAATATTTTATTTAGCCAGAGAAACTTTATAAAAAGAGGATAGCATATTTCCAAAAGGCCAGAAACAAAAATAGCTATGGCGATTTTGCGAATTCGCCAAATATTTTTTGGATGAAAAGGATTTTCATCTTTTAACGAAATGCGCATTGAACGAAATATTTTCCACAATAAAAAGATAATATAAAAAGCAATGAATAAAACAAAAATAAAATAAAAGTAATTGATTATACCTGCTATACCATATTGATTATCCACATTAAAAGAAAAATATGCTTCATCAATAAAAATATTGTATGTAGAGCCATCCTTAACTTCTAGTTTGGCTTCTTCACTAATTTCAATGGGAACATCAATAACCGGGAAAAAAGGTTCGAAGTCTGGTTTAAAAAGCGTAAGGAAGAAAAATAATATGGAAAGAAGGATTGTTAATATACCTATTCCCAAAAACGCCGATAATAAAGCATATATGAACCCAATAATTTTTTTGTTTTTCACTTTTTGATTTTTTGTCATAACCTCTAAAAATAATGAATAAGCAAAGTAAAAAATTTTTATTGAAAAACAATAAAAAAGCAAGTTATAGATTAAAAATACTTTTTAAATGATGTAAATAGAAACCATCCATTCAATAAAAGTAAAAAAAGTTTTGCAAATCATTTAAGTTTTATTTAACTTTTCCATCAATTATAAATTTTAAATTCCGTTGTGTATAAACCGTTAGAATTATGGAAAAAGACACTTTGCTGGTTCCCTGGGATTTTACAGAAGTTGCTGAAAATGCGTTACAACACGCTATAAAAATTTCGAAGCACATTAACAATCGAATTAAATTAATACATGTTGTAAAATCGTTGAAAAAAGGAGAAGAGGCACTTAATGAACTGAATAAAGACATTGACCGCTTAAAAGAAAAATATGACGCACCCCTTGAACCGCTTGTTTTAGAAGGGAGTTTGTTTCATGTTATTTCCGACTATGCTTCTGAAAACAATGTAAGCATGGTTGTTATGGGCACCCATGGCATTAAAGGAATGCAAAAATTTACAGGCAGTTATGCTTTAAAAGTTATTGTTGGTTCTAAAACGCCTTTTATTGTGGTTCAGGGGCCACCTTCTAAAACAGAAATTTTTAAAGATGTTGTATTCCCGCTTGATTATCGTTCAGAAGCAAAACAAAAATTACAATGGGCATTGTTTTTGGTTAAGAATTTCGATGTTAAAATAAATATTATTGTGCCAACCATTAAAGACAAATCTTTAAATTCAAAATTATTGGCCAATGTTCATTTTGCTGAGAAAATTTTAGATAAATACGATTGCAATTACGAGCTGCAAAAAATTGAAGGAAGCAATTCTGCTGAAGAGTCTATTGCTTTTGCTCAAAAAGTTGATGCCGATATGATTTTAATTATGACTACAAAAGGCATTGGTTTAACCGACTATGTACTAGGTGCCCAGGAACAATACATTATTGCCAATTCTGCAAAAATTCCGGTTATGGTTGTTAATCCCAGAACCGACCTTAGCCGTTATGGTAGCTTTAGTGCAACAGGCGGCTAGAAAACATTTCACTTAAGAATTAGAAAAGCAGGGTTTTACAAACCTTGCTTTTTTGTATTTATTTCGCCAAAAAAATATATTTTTGCCACTCATTTTAAAAAAATATAATCATGTCGTTTTTAACCAAAGAGAAGTTTTTATCCAAAGAATGGTTTTATAGCTATTCTTTAATAGCTATTGGATCTTTTATTCTTGCTGCTGGATTTGTTTATTTTATTGATCCCCATAAAATTGTTCCCGGAGGAGTTTATGGAATAGGTATTGTTGTAAAAAATATTACCAGCGAAATAATGGGTAATGGAATTAAAATACCCTTTATTAAAGAACCTATTTTTAGCGATGGTTTGGGAATTGGTTTTGTCGGTTTAATGTTAAATATCCCGCTAACTATTTTAGGCATTAAAATATTGGGGCCCAGGTTTGGTGTGAAAACCGTAGTTGGTTTTGTGCTTTCATCTATTTTTATTGATGTTTTAGATGAAAATTTCGATGGAGCGTTAGTTGACGATGTATTGTTGTCTTGTATTTTTGGAGGAGTGTTAATTGGTTTTGGATTAGGATTGATTTTTAAATCAAAAGCAACATCCGGTGGTTCTGATATTATTGCCATGATTGTAGCTAAACATACACAAATGTCGTTGGGTATTTTAATGATAATTGTAGATTCAGCTATCGTGTTTTTGGGTCTTATTGTTTTTAAAGACTGGAAAATACCTTTGTATTCGTGGATTGTAATTTATGTTACCGGAAAGGTAATTGATACTACATTACAGGGGGTTAGCTACGACAAAGCTCTGTTTATTATTTCGGAAAAATACGACGAAATAAGGGATAAAATTATCAATGACCTTAATCGGGGAGGTACATTAATTAATGGAGTTGGCATGTTTAAAGGATTAGAGAAAAAGATTGTTTTTACCAACGTTAACCGTAGAGAACTAGCCATTCTTCAGGATTTTATCAAAGAAATTGATCCTTTAGCATTTATGACAGTTATCGAAGCAAACGAAGTTATTGGAAACGGATTTAAGCCTATTAAAGAAGTTTAACTACAAAAAAGCCGGCAAAAAATGCCGGCTTTTCTATGGAATATTATTTAATATGACTCAGATTTATAAAATCGATATAATTTGAATGATGATCACCAAAAATTTCAACCGATTCGCCAATAATTTTGTAAGTGCTTTTTTCGCCAGCAATCTTACTAAATAAAATTTGATAATCATTGCCCTTTTCATCTCTCATAATGATATGCGATAAATTATCATGGATATCGGCAGCCAGTTTCTCGTGGCATATAGGGCAATAAAAATCGTATTTTTCACCTTCACGAATTTTAAAATTTTTATTTTGGATCACAGAATAGTTGCCGAGTTCAGGGTTCATTAAAACCAGCCCTGAATCATTATGGCTTGTTTCGGCAGATAGTATGATGTATTCTCCTACATTTAAGTAGCCTTGGCAGTGGGGACAAATAAAATCATTTTTCATGGGAACACCTCCTGATTATTTTGGGTTAATGGTTAAAATGATATTTTAATATATATACGGATTTGGTTAAATATTGTTGTCTATTTCTCTAATAATTAATGATGTAATTTGTTTTGATTAAAAAAATATGTGAGATAAACTATGCTATAAATTTATTTGATTGATGTATAAACTTTTATTAAATTTAGCTAAATTCTAAAAACCATAGAAATGAAACAATTTCAGGTAATTGTTAATGATAAGAAAATTACTTATAATGATACCCAAACTTCTGGGATGCCTGTAATTTTAATTCATGGGGCTTCATTATCTTCCGTTATTTTTATCCGCCAACTGATCGACCCGAGCTTATCCGAAGTATTTCGAATTATTGCCTTAGATTTACCTGGCTGCGGCGATTCCGAATGGTCTAAAAATCCGGAAAAGGAATACTCCATAAAAGCTTTGGCAGCTGTTTTAGGTGGTTTTTGTGAAAAACTAAATTTGAGTTCATCTGTTTTTGTTGGACACAATTTTGGAGGTAATATTTTGTTAGAAGCATTAAAAAATTTGCCGTCAGCAAAAGCCATCTCTTTAGTTTGCAGTGTTCCGCTTACCAATCCAATAGCCCCGGGAATGTTTTTGTCTCACGAAGCTGTTCCTCTATTATCAAAAGCTGGAATCGGTGATAAAGATATTCATCAAATTGCAGCCTCGCTTGTTGAGCCGGAAGCTAAATACCCTGAGTTTTTAGTGCAAATTATGCAAAAATCCGATATCAAATACCGTGAGGTATTCTTTAAATCCTTAAATGAGGGTACTTTCGGCGATCAATATTCTATTCTGAAAGAATTAAAAATTCCGGTTGCTTTATTTTTAGGCGAAAAAGATCAGTTAATCAATCCCGATTATGTGAAAAATTTTGCTATTCCGCAATTATGGCATAAAAATATTTTAACCATTAAGGATGCAGGCCATTTGTGCTTTTACGAAAATCCTGCAGATTTTAATACAACTTTAAAAGGGTTCCTTAATGAGATTGTTTAATTTTATAAAAATGTTATGAAAAAACTGATTTTTAAAACATCACGGCTATTGTAAGATATTTTTTTTGTTGCTAAATTTTTAGTATTCACTTAATTTATAACCAATGAGAAAAATATTTTTTATAGTAGTAATATTTATTTTTTCCTGTTTTTTTCTTTAGCCCAGGAGTGTACGTTTTATTATCCAAACACGGAAGGTGCTAAACTTGAATACACCAGTTATGATGGTAAAGATAAAGTTACAGGCAGCAATGTGCAAATTATTA
>JAXHVS010000129.1:0-20417 GCA_034189025.1 Bacteroidota bacterium | reverse complement strand
GTAAAACAATTTGTTGATATTTTAACCGTCGGATTGCAACAGACATGCAACCTGCGCAACCGACGGATTAACCCGTTAGTTTCATTCAAACAAACTGTCATATTCCTCTATTCCTTATTAACCCTCCGGTTAATCCACTTGAAAATTTCCATTATCAAAATCACAGGAATAGCAAAAACAAGGATTTGTGCCCATTCTACAATGGTTATCGGTTCTGTGCGTAAAATATTTTGCATAAAAGGGATTTGCATGCTGGCAATGTGAATCAGCTGTGCAGCTAAAATTCCAAAAACAAGAATCAGATTCCGTTTTAGTGGGACTTTAAAGACAGAAGTAATTTCAGAACGAGCATTGAACGCATGGAAGTTTTGCATAAATACCATCAATAGGAGTACCATATTTCTTGCATGTACTTCATTCATTTGCAGGGAGTTAATTAACCAGTACCAAACGCCAAAAACAATTCCTCCCATAGTAAGTCCTGCAATAATGGTTTGTTTAATCATTAAAGGATTAAAAATTTTCTCACCGGGATTTCTTGGTTTTCGTTTCATGGCCAGTGGTTCACCACCTTCGAAAGCGAGAGCCACATCCTGAATTCCGTTGGTTACCAGGTTAAGCCATAACAGCTGAACAGCAAGCAGGGGCAGGGGAAGTCCTGCAAAAATTGATGCAATAAACAGGATGACCTCAGCTGCTCCGGTAGAGATAAGCAGATAAATTACTTTCCGTACATTATCATAAGCAAACCGGCCTTCTTCAACACCGGCAACAATAGATGAAAAATTATCATCAATCACAATCATTTGACCTACTTCTTTGGCCACATCGGTACCTGAACCCATTGCCACGCCAATATTGGCACGTTTAAGTGCCGGTGCATCATTCACACCATCGCCGGTAACGGCAACAAACTCTCCGTTACGAATAAGCACATCCACAATATCCATTTTTTGCGATGGAGAGATACGGGCAAATACTTTACCCGAAAGGACTAACTTTTTGTAGGCCGGGCAATCTGCCGGACAGGCATCTTCGAGCATTTGGCCGGTTATTACTTGTTCATCCTCTTCCATGATTCCCAGTTCGCTCGCAATGGTTCCGGCGGTGGATGGATGGTCGCCCGTAATCATCAATACTTTTATGCCTGCTTTTTTACATTTATCCACCGAATCTTTTGCCTCAGCCCTTAACGGATCAATAAAACTTATGAGTCCGTAAAAGGTAAGTTCAGGAATATCTGTATTTTTGTATTCATCCTGTTTGTTAAAATCAGGGTATTCGCCACTGGCAAAGGCTAAAACACGGTATCCTTTTTCAGCAAGTGCTTCGGCCTGTTGCAAAATTTGTTCTTTATTTAGTTTAACCGATTGATCTCCATCGGCCATGTTATTACAGAAATCCAGAATCGTTTCTATTGCTCCCTTAACACTTATTAAAGTTGTACCCTCATTTTCATAAAAAGCAGCCGAAAATTTTCTCTCTGATTCGTATGGTATTTTATCTTTAATCTTAAATGCTGCCCGAATATCATCAGGATTTGCTCCTAATTTGTAGCTCATTCCCAACAGGGCAATATCCATGGCATCGCCATAATGTTCCCATTTATCATTTTCTTTGTTAAGTGTCGCTTCATTAGCCAAAACAGCAATTTGGTTTAAGAGGTCAACATGATTGTTTTGTCCATATTTAATGGCCTGATTTTGATCCTTTTCTTTAGATACTCCTCCGTTGCCATTGTATCCTTCGCCTGAAATGTTAAATGTTGAACCATTGGGCAGTGTAATTTTTTTAGCCGTTTGCTGATTTACGGTCAATGTTCCTGTTTTGTCGCTGGCGATGATGGTACAGCTACCCAGGCTTTCAACAGCAGTTAGTTTGCGTACAATCACATTGCGTTTGGCCATTCGTTTGGTGGCAATGGAAAGGGCAACGGTGAGGGCCACCGGTAATCCTTCAGGAATAGCAGAAACAGCTAATGCTACTACAAAGAAAAAGATAGCTGCAAAATCCATCCCGTTTATCCGCAAAATAATAGCCAAAAAAATACTCAATGCAACCACCGCATAACTGATTTGGCGTGTAAATTTTTCCATTCGTAATACCAGTGGTGGTTTTGCCGATTCAGATTCTGTAACATCCCGGGCAATCTGTCCAACCTGTGTATAAACTCCGGTAGATACCACGATACCTACAGCTCGTCCCGACATTACGGTTGCTCCGGCATAAGCCATATTGGTTCGTTCACTCACACGGGTGTCCTTTTTTAGGGTGCCTGTACTTTTTTTGGCGGCTGTCGATTCGCCGGTAAGAAAACTTTCATCCACAGCCAAGTTCGAAGATTCTATCAAACGCATATCAGCCGGAACTTTAAGTCCCGATTCCAATAAAACAATATCGCCCGGAACAAGGTTTTTCGAATCCACATCCTGTTCTTTATTGTTTCGCCTGACACGTGCACTTATTTTCAATAGTTTTTGCAGACTTTGTGCGCTTTTTTCGGCATTGTATTCCTGGTAAGCGCCTAATCCGCTGTTAATTAATATTACCAGAAAAATAAAAGAAGCATCCTTGGCTTCGCCGATAGCAATGGAAGCTACAGCTGCTGCTAAAAGAATAAATATAAGCGGATTAATAAGCTGGTGTAAAATGATTTGGAACAACGTTACCGGTTTTGCCGGAGGCAATGTGTTTTCGCCATAAAAATTCAGTCGTTCATTTACTTCGCCTGTTTCTAAACCTTCGTTTGAGGAATCGAGCTTTTTGTAAACTTCATCAAGTTCAAGCGCATACCATTTTTCTTGTTGTATAGTCGATTCCGGATGCTGGCCCTGGGTGATTGTTTCTTTTTTCATGGCTGCAGAAGAAATTATGGATTAAAAAATCTGTTTCTTATTATTATGAAATATTACTTTATCTAACACAATTTTTCCAATTAATAATAGTAAAATGACAAGTATTTTCTTCATTTTATTTAGGTAAATAATGTTCCTTAGCTGTTATCCAGCAATTTATTCAACTTTTCTTTTATTATATTATCTGATGAAGGCCTGGGTGCATCATCATCAATTATTTTTCCTGTTTTATCGATTAATATATAGTGAGGAATGCCTGTAAAGGTATTTAATTTTCCTCTTAATAATTGTGTATTTTCTTTGTTAAAAAAATAATTTTCACCTTGCAGATTCAAATTTTCGACAGCTTGTTCCCAGTCTTTTTTATTAGAGGAAATACAGATGTTTACAAATGCAACAGGCTTGTTTTTATAGGCGTTGTGTAAATTTATTAAATGTGGAACTTCACTTTTACACGGGCCGCACCAGGTAGCCCAGATGTCGATATAGATTATTGTATCTTTAAACTTTTCTCCCAATTTACAAAAGAAATCTTCTGCAAACTCCACATCTGATGTCATTCTGAAAGAGTTCAATGTTGATGTAGTTAACGTTTTGTCAGATTCTAACTGTTGCTTTCTTTGGCTTAGCAAGTCTTTTAACTGTTTATTATTAATATATTGAGGGAGCTCCTCATAAAGTTGTAGAAAGTCAATCAACGACTCTTTAGCTACATTGTTTAGTATTTGGTAACACATTAAGTCCCGGCTTATACCCGGCTCTTCATTTCTTATAATATTGGTAAGTACTCTTTGATTAGCCTCTGCCAATTGATTATCTTTTAAAAGGTTAATCACTATACTGTCTTCTTGAAAATACTTATTAGAATAGTGATTTAAATGGTTATGATACCATGTTGTAATGATAGCATCATCATCATTGACCGGAAAAAGTTTTTTATCAAATAACTCCTGGCCCATAGCTAAACCATTTTCTTCACAATACCATTTAAAATCTACAAGATAATTGGCATACTCATAGGTAATGGTTTTATTTGCCCATTGTATAAATTCACCGGAAGGATTGTATTCATTGATAAATTCTGCCAAAAGAGAGTCTTCTTGTTTGATTCGATTACTTAATTGATTTAAGAACTCATTGACTGATTGATGGGTATAATCTAATTGAAATGTATTTAATAATTTTCTGTAATATTGGTAGTTATGGATATCTTTTGAAGTAGAACTTTCGATTCCGGAAATTATTAAATTCGGATTTGTTTTCGAATGAAATTCCCTTGCATTCAGGGTTACAAAAACACTGTCTTGTGGTTTCAGGAATAATTTGGTGAAACCATTTTCATAGCGCAACACAATATCCTGGGGGAACATGGTTTGATATTCGAACCTAAAATATCCGTTCGTATCAATAATTGCAGTACTAAATTCTCCTAAATTATTATAAAGGCCGGGATGATTAAGTGAAATTACTTTTGAATATTTTTTTGCACCTTCAACATTTCCTGCTATAATTACTTTTCCTGTTTTTACTGTAGTTTTATTTTTTTCTGAACTACAAGATAAAATAAGTATAGATAAAACAGTGATAAATAATGGATTATATTTTTTCATTTAATTATAAATACTTTTAATATTTTATTTTTTTTCTACAATATCTCTTCCAAAAGGAGTTAATGCCAGCGAAGCAAGTTTAAAATGCTGATTTCCAAAAGGTATTCCTATGATGGTGATATATAAAATAATCCCAAAAATAACGTGCGAAAGCGCAATCCATATACCGCCAATAAAAATCCATATAATATTAAAAATCATGTAGATGCATCCGCCAGAACGTTCGTGTTGAATGGTTGTTTTGCCAAATGGCCACAATGCCAATAGTCCCATTTTTAACGTTTGTAATCCGAAAGGAATACCAATTATGGTTATCATTAAAATAAAGCTACTGATAAAATATTCAATAGCTGTGATAATTCCGCCAAGTATCAGCCAAAGAAGGTTCCCTAAAATTTTCACGGTTATGAATGATTAGTTTTAATAACTTATAAATATAAAATGAAAATTTGATTTTGCATGCAACTCTTCAATTATTTGAGTATATTTTTAATTAGATTATAATTTTTTATAAATAAATTTATTATGAAAGTATACATAATTTAAATTAAAGCACCATAAAGAATTTCCACAGGGTGTAAGGCTTTTCGGCCAGTACCATCTTTAATCTGATGGCGGCAACTGGTACCGGGGGCAGCTATCAAGGTTTCTTTTTCGGCACTTCGAACGGCTGGAAACAGAACCATTTCGCCAATTTTCATCGATACATCGTAATGTTCTTTTTCAAAACCGAATGAACCGGCCATTCCGCAACATCCCGAGGGGATTTCTTCGGCTGTATAATTTTCCGGAAAAGATAATAAAAACAGGGTAGCCTCGGTGGAAGCTACAGCCTTTTGCTGGCAATGCCCGTGCAGTTTAATGTGTTTCTTTTCACGGGTAAACTGTTCCTTTGTAATTTTTCCTTTATCTATTTCTTTTTGAAGAAATTCATCGGCCATTAAAGCATTTTTACCCAGTTTTATTGCTGTTTCCTTTAATTTACTACCCACTAAATCAGGGTATTCATCCCGAAAAGTAAGAATAGCCGAAGGCTCAATGCCTACTAATGGAGCATCCTCGGTGATAATATTTTTTAAGTAGTTAACGTTCTGTATAGCAATCTTTTTAGCTTTTCTAAGTAAACCTTTAGATAAATAAGTTCTCCCGCTGTCAATATGTTTGGGAATGACTACTTCGTATCCTAACCGGTTAAACAATTGGACGGTTTTTATACCAACATCGGTATCGTTATAATTGGTAAATTCATCATTAAATAAAAACACTTTACTCTTGTGGCTGGCATCTGGCTTAAGGGATTCTACATACGATTTCATCCATTTTTTTAGGGTTTGATTGGCTAGCAAAGGCATGCTTCGTTGGGGAGCAAAGCCAATTGTTCTTAACAGAATGGATGACAGGGCCCGATTGCCCATAAAAAAATTATAAAGGCCGGGCCAAATGGATGCCAATTTATTAATTTCGGTAATATATGCAATAAGCCTCGAACGCAAAGGGATTCCATGTACATCATAATAATGCTGCAAAAATTCAGCTTTAAGTTTTGCTACATCTACATTCGACGGGCATTCCGATTTACAGGCTTTACACGAAAGGCATAAATCCATCACTTCTTTAATTTCGGGATGGTCAAACGGATTTTTTTTGGGCGAATGGGTCAGAAATTCACGTAAAATATTTGCACGGGCACGGGTAACATCCGTTTCGTTGCGTGTAGCCATATAGCTGGGGCACATCGTGCCTCCGGAGAGCTCTGTTTTGCGGCAATCGCCGCTGCCATTACATTTCTCGGTTGCTCGCACAATGCCGCCAACGGCTGAAAAATCAAAAATAGTATCAATTTCAGGTTCATTTCTGCCGGGCTGGTAACGTAAATCCGAAATCATGGAATGAACATTCACAATCTTTCCGGGATTGAAAATATGATTGGGGTCCCAGACTGATTTTAACTCCTGCAAAAGTGCATAATTTTTCTTACCAATAATAATGGGAATAAACTCGCCACGTACCCTGCCATCACCATGTTCGCCGCTTAATGAACCTTTATATTTTTTTACCAAATGGGCAATTTCCAGTCCGATTGTCCGGAACATTTCCACATCTTTAGGGTCTTTTAAATTTAATACCGGGCGCAGATGTAATTCTCCGGAACCAATATGTGCATGATACACACATTTGAGATAATATTTATCCAGAATTTTTTGAAAATCGGCCATATAATCGGGCAAAACTTCCACATTAACTGCAGTATCTTCTATGACCGATACGGGTTTGGCATCTCCCTCCATATTGGATAATACGCCTAATCCTGCTTTTCGCAAAGCCCATACTTTATTTGTATCATCATTGGTAATGACAGGATAATGATAACCTAAACCACCCTTTTTTAAGCTTTTTATCAGCTTGTAACAACTTTCTTCAACCTCTTCGGATGTATGCCGGGCAAATTCAATAATTAGAATAGCACCGGGTTCTCCCTGCACAAAAAAGCGGTTTTTTTGTTGTTCATGATTATCTTTGGTAAGATTAAGAATGGTTTTATCCATCATCTCTACCGCTCCGGGATGATGCTTTAAAGCTACCAAATTGGCCTTAAAAGCTTCTTCTTTGGTTTTAAAATGAGCGGCTACTAATCCTATTTCTTTTGGGGGAATATCCACCAAATTAAGCTTTATTTCTGTGATAAATCCTAATGTTCCTTCGGAACCACAAATTATATTTGAGAAATTAAAAGGTATGTCTGAGTCGGAAAAGATTTCCGATTCAAGCAATACATCAACAGCATAGCCCGTGTTGCGCCGGTAAATCGATGCATCCGGATATTCATTCCGAATCTCTTCCTGAACTTCCGGTTTTGATAACTGCTTGTGTATATGTTGATAGATTTTATTTTCTAAGGATTTGCCTTTTAGTTTTTCTTCAAATTCAGCTTTCTTCAATGGTTTAAATTCTACTTCATTTCCATCGCTTAGGATTACTTTGGTTGACAAGGTATGGTGCCGTGTTGTGCCATAAATGATTGAATGCGAACCACAGGCGTTGTTGCCTACCATGCCGCCAATCATACACCGGTTTGAGGTGGAAGTTTCGGGGCCAAAAAATAAACCATAAGGCCTCAGAAACATATTAAGTTCATCTAAAATAACTCCCGGCTGAACCCGAACCCAACGCTCTTCGGCGTTAATTTCAATAATTTGGGTGAAATATTTAGAGATATCTACGACGATTCCGTTGCCAACGACCTGTCCGGCCAGAGAAGTACCTGCAGTTCGTGGGATGATGGATGTTTTATGTTGGTTGGCAAATTTTACCAGTTTAATCAAATCTGATTTATCCTTTGGACGGGCTACAGCCAAAGGTATTTCACGGTATGCAGATGCATCGGTTGCATATAATAATCGAGTTTTTAAATCGGTATATAAATCGCCATTTAGTTGTCTGGCAAAGGATTTTAATTGTTTAAGCATTGTAATTAATTCAAATTTTGCACAAAAATACGAACATTAAATGAAAGCGATGAGCTTCTTCTTAAATTTTTCAAAAGCTAAAAAACCTTTTAAGATTTAACCTTTATTATTCATTAAATTCATGAATAATGCTATTGAAGTATGAAAATCAAAGATTTACTTTAGTTATATCTTTGATTTTACACAGTCAGGGTTAACCTGAACTATTCATAGATTTTGAAAAATACAATATTTATGAATACGTCAGGCAAAACTTCTTTGTGAAAAATAGAATTTAATGTATTTTTGATTCATCATAAATAAATAAAAGATATGAGTGTTTTAGTTAATAAAGATTCAAAAGTAATTATACAGGGCTTTACGGGTAGTGAAGGTACTTTTCATGCCCAACAAATGATAGACTACGGAACCAATGTTGTAGGAGGTGTTACTCCGGGTAAGGGCGGACAAAAACATCTGGATAAACCTGTTTTTAATACGGTAGAAGATGCGGTTAATAAAACAGGAGCTGATGTTTCTGTTATATTCGTTCCACCAGCCTTTGCTGCAGATGCTATTATGGAAGCTGCCGATGCAGGGATAAAAGTAATTGTAACCATTACCGAAGGGATTCCTACCTCGGATATGGTAAAAGTTAAAGAATTTTTAAAAGATAAAGATTGCCGGATGATTGGGCCAAACTGCCCGGGTATAATTACTCCTGAAGAAGCAAAAGTGGGTATCATGCCTGGATTTATTCATAAAAAAGGGACGATTGGAATTATTTCACGTTCAGGTACTTTAACGTATGAGGCTGTTGACCAGGTTACAAAAATTGGGTTGGGACAATCAACCTGTATTGGAATTGGCGGAGACCCAATTATCGGTACAACCACTTTAGATGCTGTAAAATTATTAATGAACGACCCTGAAACCGAAGGAATAATTCTTATTGGCGAAATTGGCGGAAACATGGAAGCCGAAGCAGCTGAATGGATTAAAGAAAACGGGACTAAACCTATAGTGGGCTTTATTGCCGGTAAAACCGCACCTAAAGGACGTAGAATGGGACATGCCGGAGCTATTATTGGCGGTAAAGGAGATACCGCTGCTGCTAAAATGGAAATTATGCAAAAATGTGGAATACATGTAGTGGAATCGCCTGCCGAAATTGGGAAAAAAATGTATGATGCATTAAAAAAATAACTGAATCTTTTTTGTTAAATTTGTAGCGGATTGTAGTTTTCTATGAATCCGCTTTTTTATAAAAAATAATACTACCTAAAATTGCATGGTGTTTGTTTTTTTATTATGCTTGTTAAGAAATAAATAGATAATGGTTAGAAACTGGGAAGATAAAGTAGTTGTAATAGCCGAGGATGAACAAATTAATTTTTTATTCTTAAAAGCTGTTTTAAAACCAACCAAAGCAAAAGTAATATGGACTAAAACAGGACGTGAGACGATTGATATATGTCTTTCTGATAAGGTTGATATGGTACTTATGGATATTAAAATGCCTGATATTAATGGGTTAAATGCTACGATAGAAATTAAAAAGAAATATCCCGATTTGCCGATTATTGCACAAACGGCTTATGCCATGGAAGAAGATGAAATAGCAAGCCAGGAAGCTGGTTGTGATGACTATATCTCCAAACCTATTCGGCCGGATAACCTGCTTACCATAATGTCTAAGTTTTTTAACGATTAAAAAGCTACGGAGAAACCTATTTTAAATTGTGGATACTCATAAGGATTATCCTCTGTCTCTTGCAGGTTCCATAACAGAATAATCCATGATTTTGCTTTTTTACCCATATGTTGTACATACCCTCCTCCAAGTAAGTAGTTATGCAGCCAGTAACGATCTTTATCGGAATCAGGGACTCCAAAACGAATAGTATTATATTTTGTATTTAATAACTCGTACTCTGCATGCAAAATAAGTCCTGACTGTGTTTTTAGTGGTAATATCTCACGAAAATCTTTTACTACGGCAAATTGTAAAAATACACTGCCCCCATAGGTATGCGCTTCAAAATTACTTGAGCTAATATTATCTGGATCAAAATTCCTTTTTTCATTATAATATTGATATTTACCACTAACACCAAGAGCTATGCGTTCTGTTAGCTGATTACCAAATAGTACATTAATTTCAACCAAATCAAGATTTCCAAAAGCTAATAATAAATTGCCACCCAAGAAAAAGTATGGTTCTTTTATTTCTTCTTTATCAGTATTATTGGTATTTTTATCGTTACCATCTTTTTGCTGTCCAAATGCTGAGAATGAAAAAAAGAGGATGGTAAAAAAGATGATTACAGATATTTTTCTCATACGTTCATTTTATTTTGTTTACAAATTTATAAAATGATTAAAAATAGTTAATTTTCAAGAGTAAAAATATAAAAAAGAAATCAAATGAATATTGTAATTACCGGAGCAAGTAAAGGGATTGGTTTTGAAGTGGCAAAGCTTTTTGCTGCCCATGAAGAAAATATGGTTGTTGCCATTGCCCGAAGCGAAGATTTGCTTAAAGAATTAAAAAATGCCTGTATTCGGGAAAATCTTAAAACAAAAATACGCCCGGTTGTTTTTGATATTGAAAATCCCGGACAAGTAAAAGAATCGATAAAAAATGAGGTGATAAAATATATCGATTCAGTGGATATATTGATTAATAATGCAGGAGTTTTAGTGAATAGGCCATTTCACGAAATATCTGCTGAGGAGGTGATGAAATCTTTTCATATTAATAGCATTAGCCCCGCAATAATAATACAGGAACTATTGCCATTATTAAAAAAAGGGCAGGTTAAACATGTTATCAACATTTCCAGTATGGGCGGTTTTCAGGGGAGTGTCAAATTTCCCGGATTATCGATATACAGTGCAAGCAAAGCTGCTATAGCTAATTTATCTGAATGTTTAGCCGAAGAATATAAAGAAGAGCAAATAGCTTTTAATAGCCTTGCTTTGGGAGCTGTAAATACCGAAATGCTTAAATCTGCTTTTCCCGGAATGAATGCTCCTTTAGAGCCTAAAGAGATGGCTTCGTTTATTTACGATTTTGCCATAAACGGAAAAAAATATTTTAATGGAAAAGTTATACCGGTTAGTAGCTCAACACCATAAATTTTTATTTTTTAAAAAAGTTTATTTACTTTATCATATAATTATAACTTTAAAAATTAATCCTTATGTTAAAAGAAAACCTGGAAAAATTATTTTTTCAAAATAAAACAAAAGATCAACTTATAGAAGAATCTTTAACCAGTTTAAGTGCCTTGATTGGCAATGCTTTTGCCGGAGATGATGTAAATAAGATTAAGCCACTTTTACCTCCAAAACTTCAACCCGAAGATATTGGGGTAAAATTGAAAACCGTATGTATTCATTTAGAGAATAATGAACATCAAACACCTTGTGCAGAAGTGTGTATTGATATAATTATTGAAAGAACAGAGCAGGAATTAGGTACTTATTCGTTATATTATGACGAAGAAGGTGAACAAATAGATGAAGTATTAAATCTATATTAAAAAAAGCTCCAGCAAAGGAGCTTTTTTTGTTTATCGAGCATGTTTAAATGCCAGTTCTAATTTTTCAGACAAACGTTTAAAAACTTCTTCTTCTGTCCCAACTCCATCAATCTGGTAAATATTTTTTTGTTTGGCATAATAATCCAATACCGGTTTAGTTTGATTCTCAAAATTCTCCAGTCTTCTTACAATCACATCGATATTCATATCATAATATCTCTTTTTGTCGGTTTTACTACGGGCAGTTAATCTTTTAATGGATTCCAGCGTAGGTACATTCATATTAAAAATGCAAGAAACGGAAGAGTTAAGCCTTCGTAATAAACCGTCTAAAATATAAGCCTGGACAATCGTTCGTGGGAATCCTTTAAAAAAGAACCCATTGGCTTCAGGATGTGATTTTATTTGTTTCTCAATAAGTTTTATCGCAAATTCATCGGGAACAATATCTCCTTTTTCCATGTATTCTTTAGCTGCAAGACCCATTTGAGTCCCTTTTTCAATTTCGCGACGAAGTAAAGACCCGGTAGAAATATATACCAGATTATATTTATCGGCCAGTAGTTTTCCCTGTGTTCCTTTACCTGAGCCGGGAGGGCCGTATAAAACAACATTCAGCCAGGTTTTGGTTAAGGTGTGTTCTACTACGTTGGTAATTCTTTCAAAAATTTCATCCACAGATCCAACACCATCTACTGCATAATAAATTCCTTTATCTTTATAAAATTCAGCAACCGGAACGGTTTTGTTTTTATATTCTTCCAACCTGTTTTTAATCACATCTACCGTATCATCAGCCCTGTTCTCTTTTTTTGCTCTTTCGAGCATCCTTTGCATTAAGATATCTTGAGATACCTCAAGGCTTATCATGCAATTTAGGGTAGTATTCATTTTTATTAATAAACCCTCTAAAATATAAGCCTGTACAACCGTTCGTGGAAAACCATCGAATAAAAAACCATTTGCCTCGGTATTTGTTTTAATTTTTTTCTCGATAATCTGTACAATGATTTCATCAGAAACAAGTTCTCCCTTTTCAATTACACTTTTTGCTTTGCGTCCTAATTCAGAACCTTCAGCTATTTCTTCTCTTAAGATATCACCCGTTGAAATATATGCTAGATTATATTTCTCGATAAGCTTCCGGGATTGAGTTCCTTTCCCTGCTCCAGGTGGGCCAAATAATGCGATATTAAACATTTAAAAAATTTTATTGGTTAATAATACAATGTTATTCAAAAATAATAAAAAGCATTTTAATCTCCATATTTTCTATAGAGCTAATTCAATAAAAAAGCACTTTAGCATAATTCCAAAACGTTATTTTTTGTTTTAAAAGCCGATTAAAGAACTGTAAAATATGCAAATACACAATAATATTTGTCTCTTGAAGATATCAAAATAATTTTTTTCATTAAAAACATTCTATTAAAGCAGTTTTTAGAATCAAATATTTTAAGAATTTGTATTTATCTTAAATCTTTGTATCTTAGAGCATCCTTGTTTTCTAAGAATAAACCTAAACAATTCAATCAAAGATGAATAAAAAAATATTAACTTTAATTATTGTTGCTGGAATCATCTTTTTAGCCATTTTTGGAAGTTGGTTCTTGTGGTATATTAAACCCATTAAGCCTTTGAATATCTATATTCTGGACAAAACCGTGCCAACAAGCGAGCGAACAGAGCATAAATCATTGGTATGGATATTAAATCATAACAAATTTACCAAGCCTGATGGTACATTATATGATGTAAATAAAGATTACTATGGTTTTTTTCCGATTAATACCAAATCCCAGGAATTTGATTTTAAGAGTCTGCGTATACACGAAGTACAGGATGCTGCTTTAGATTACGATGCTCTTTATTATGCAGATACTTACGGCGTTTATTACAATGAGTGGTATAAAAGTAAAGCAAATGATACGGATATTAGTCAAAAAGTTTATGGTGGTTTAAATCAGAACGATTATCTTTTATTAAAAGAAATGAAAGAACTCAATAAACTTATTATAACAGAGTTTAATTTATATAATGCACCTACCAGCGGATTAATACGCGAAAAAGTTGAAGATATGTTTGGTATTAACTGGAGTGGATGGACAGGTAAATATTTTTTGAGTTTGGACACTTCTGCTACCAGTTATTTTCCCAAATGGATTGTTAAATTGTATAAGGAACAAAATAATAATCAATGGCCTTTTAAGAATGCAGGAATTGTATTAGTGCATAAATTTGGCACTATTGCAATATTAGAATATGGGACACACTTAAACGAAGAAATTCCTTTTATTATCTCAAAATCAGAAACAGTTGAAGAGTATGGCGTTCCGGAAAAAGTTTATTATCCTAACTGGTTCGATATTACTTTTACGGGCGAACGCAATGATATTCTGGCTAGTTTTAATATATCAGTAAATGCTCAAGGCGACTCCCTCTTAAAAAGTTATAATTTATGTCCAATTTTTCCTGCGGTAATTAAGCATGATGGGAACTATCGCTTTTATTACTTTGGAGGAAATTTTGCAGCTAATGCTGTAAATAATAACACAGCCTATTTTGAAGGTTATCTTGATTTGGTGGCATTATTAACCAGAAATAATTATAAAAGCACAAAAAAATTTTATAGAAAATTTTATAACCCGTTAATGACAAAAATTTTTGATGATTATTATGAATCAATTGAAATAAATAAGCCAAAATGAAAACTTCAACTTCTTATCAATTAATAATACTAATGATTGGAGTTACAATTCTTTTATTACTTTCTTCATGTGCCAATAAAGAAGCTGTAGATGCTTGTTTAGAAGGGAATACTTAGGGTTTTTGGAGTGGGTTGTTACTCGGAATCATCGCCCCTTTGACTTAATAGACATGCTATTTCGCGATGATGTATCAGTTTATGCTCATAATAACAATGGCGCCTGGTATGCATTTGGATTTTTGATAGGTAGTGGAGGATGGGGGATTTTTAGTGGTAAGGGTGCAGCTAGTAGTAAGCGAAAAAGAGCTCATTAAAAAAACAAAATTTTATTATAATCGTTATTGTAGTAAAGCGTTTTTTAGCTTTGCTACATACATTTATTATTTTTGAAGTTAAATAAAAATTTAAACAAGATGCAGAATAGTCTTCAGATTTCCTGTATTCAGACTAGCCTAATTTGGGAAGATGCTGAACAAAATCTAAAACAATTCGAAAAATATTTTACTCAACTACCCAAATCTACTGAATTGGTTATATTACCTGAAATGTTTAGTACAGGTTTTTCGATGAAAACAGAAAAACTGGCAGAAAAAATAAATGGCAGGTCTTTTGAATGGTTGAAAGAACAAGCTATAAAAATAAACAAAATCATTATTGGTAGCTTAATAATTAAAGAACAGGAAAAATATTATAACCGTCTTTTTGTTATGTTTCCAGATGGGAATTACGAATATTATGATAAAAGGCATCTGTTTAGGATGGGTAATGAACACAAGCATTACAGCGCCGGAAAAGAAAGATTGGTTTTTAAATATAAAAACTGGCGTATTTGCCCGCTTACCTGTTACGATTTAAGATTTCCGGTATGGAGCCGAAATCAAAACGATTATGATATGTTAATATATATAGCCAACTGGCCTGAAAGCAGGAGAGCGGTATGGAGAAAACTGCTCCCTGCAAGAGCAATAGAAAATCAGGTATATGTGGCAGGTGTAAACCGTGTGGGAGAAGATGGCGAAGGATTAAACTATGCAGGAGATACTATGATTATTAATCCACGAGGTGAAATAATGGTTGAAACAAAAGAACATACTCAGCAAATAATTCATGCCGATTTATCGTTAGATGAATTGAATAAGTTTAGAAATAAATTTCCAGTAGGCCTTGATGCCGATCAGTTTAAAATATTGTAAAACAAGATGTTACTTAAAGAAAATTTCGATAAAAAAACAGAAAGAAAGATAACAGAGAAGGAACGCAAAAAAATTATTGAAAAATATCGCGAATTACTTAATGCATCTGAAATATTTTCACAAAAGAAGGAACAGGAACTTACTCGTAAAGCATTTGATATTGCCTTAAAGGCTCATGAGAATAAAAGACTCCCCTCGGGAGAACCTTTTATTATAGAATTGCTCGATATAGCTATTCTTATTGTCGAACAAATAGGCCTTGGTACACGCTCGGTTATTGCTTCACTATTATATCATGCTGTTATAGATGATAAAATTACTTTGGTCGAAGTTGAAAAACAATTTGATAAAAAAATCAAGCTTATTGTTGATGGATTAATTAAACTGGCCGATGTTGACTCAAAAGCAGCTACCAGCCAGTCGGAAAATTTTCGTAAGCTCCTTTTAACCATGGTAGAGGATGTGCGTGTTATTTTAATAAAATTAGCCATCTTATTAGAACATATGCGCGGATTAAATTATATGCCAGAAGATTACCAGGTGCAAATATCAATGGAAATATTTTCTTTGTATGCTCCCTTAGCTCACCGTTTGGGATTATACAATATTAAATCGGAGCTGGAAAATCTGGCCATGAAATACACCGAAAAAGAGCGCTATAAAGAAATCATAAAAAAATTAAAAAATACAACAGCCAAACGCAACCGTTTTATTAAAAAATTTATTTCACCCATAGAAAAAGAGCTAACAAATCAAGGATTTCAATTTGAAATTAAAGGGCGGCCTAAATCGGTTTATTCAATTTGGCAAAAAATGAAAAAACAAGGGGTAGATTTCGAAGAGGTTTATGATATTTTTGCCATACGTATTATCCTTGATTCAAAGCCTGCGAAAGAAAAAGCCGATTGCTGGCGCGTATATTCTATTGTTACCGATTTTTATCAACCCAATCCGAAACGTTTACGCGACTGGATTAGTGTTCCAAAATCAAACGGTTACGAATCACTTCACACAACTGTAGTAGGGCCCGATAAAAAGTGGGTAGAAGTACAAATACGAACCACCAGGATGGATGAAATTGCTGAAAAGGGCTATGCTGCCCACTGGAAATATAAAGGCGTGAAATCAGAACGTGGTATTGATGGCTGGATGCAGAAAATTCGTGAAGTACTTGATAGCCCAAATCTCGATACTGCTGATGTAATTGATGATATTAAACTGGATTTATATAATAAAGAAGTATTTGTATTTACTCCTAACGGAGATTTAAAAACTTTGAAAGCCGGATCAACCGTTTTAGATTTTGCATACGACATCCATTCGGATATTGGGAATCAATGTGTTGGAGCAAAAATTAATAACAAAAATGTTGCCATAAAGCAGGTGCTTTCCAATGGTGACCAGATTGAAGTTCTTACATCTAAAACGCAAAAACCTAAAAATGACTGGTTAAATTTTGTGGTTACCTCTAAAGCTAAAACCAAAATAAAATCTACGCTTCGTGAAGAGCTTTTTAAAGAGGCCGAAGTAGGTAAAGAATTATTAAAAAGAAGATTAAAAAACTGGAAAATAAAATTTGAAGACCAGTTGATCAATAAATTATTAAAATATTACAAGTTAAAAGTACCGGTTGATCTATATTACCTCATTGCCACCGAGAAGATTGATATTGCCGAAATTAAAACCGTTATATCAAAAATTCAGCATCAGGAAGATTCGGATAAACAAATTGAAACCGAAGAAAAAAAGACGATTGTTGAAAATAAGAAATCAACAGAAACACAAGGTGATTATCTAATTATTGATGATAAAATAGAAAATGTGGATTTTAAGCTTGCCAAATGTTGTAATCCTATTTATGGCGACCCTATTTTTGGTTTTGTAACGGTAAGCGATGGAATAAAAATACATAGAACAAATTGTCCAAATGCCCGACAATTGCTCGAAAAGTATAATTACCGTGTAATTAAAGCCCAATGGAATAAATCATCTGCAAAGAAATCTTTCCAAACAATTATTAAGGTTTCCGGAATTGATGATGTAGGGATTGTCAATAAAATTTCGAATATTATATCTAAAGACTTAAATATCCGCATGCGTTCTATAAATTTTGACTCTAACGACGGAATGTTTGAAGGACAAATAAAACTTTTTATCGAAAGCTCCAAACATCTTGACATGCTTATTCGTAAATTAAAAAAAGAAAAAGAAATACTGAAAGTAACTCGTTTGGAAACGTTGGAACTGAATCAATAAATTTTTAAATTTGTAAAAGAACAAAACATGCGATCCGTTCGTTAAACGATATATTAAACCAACTTAATTATGCGTAAAGTTGTTATCCTTTTGAGTTTTATTTTTATGGCATCTGTACTAAAAGCCCAGGTATGGCCTTTAATGCCCAAATATTATCAACCAATGGACTCAACTGTTTTGGCTCGAAATCAGCAAAACAATAACCAGGAGCATAATTCATTAATGAAAATGCATGATGAAAAAATATCTTATGCTGTTACTTTAGGAACAGGATTTAGCAGCTTGTCAAACAATATGTCTATGGCATCATCGTATATTGTTCCTTCTATTAATTATCAGCCTAACAATAAATTTTTTATTTCTGTTAATGGTGTTATCATGCAAAATAATTTTAATGGATTCCAAAATAATATAGTACCTGCTGATGGATATGCTATTAATCCGAATTTATCCAATTATGGAATAAACAGCCAGGCATATTACCAGTTATCCGATAAATTTAGCATCTTTGGTGATGCAACTTATTTTGAAAATCAAACACCTCTATTTAGTAATAGCCAAACCAGCATCTATTCAAATGATTATAAGTCAGTATCCATTGGCATGGGATATAAAATAAATGATAATTTACACATCAATTTTCAATATCGCTATTCAGATGGCCTAAACCCCATGTACAATAGTTTTTCACCTTTTTATAGCCCAGTATACAACCCTTATCGATCAAGATATAATATTTGGGGTTACTAGAATTAAACAGGCAACTTGTGATAAAAAAAATTTCTATTTTCGTTTTATTTTTTATTCTTTCTACTAGTTGCCAGGCTCAAAACATTGTAAAACAATTTCCTGTTTTTAAATCGGGCGAACGAATAACATATTCAGCAGTATATAATTGGAGTTTTATTTGGTTAAATGCAGGATATGTTGAATTTAAAGTAAATAAAACAAAGTATAACAGTCAGGATGTGTATCATTTTAACAGCCATGGCACCAGCATTCCTTCCTATGACTGGCTTTTTAAAGTACGAGATTATTTTCAATCTTATGCAAAAACAGATAACCTGTCACCACTTTATTTCGACCGAAACACCTTTGAAGGCGGATATAGTGTTCATAATCGATTTATTTTTGATTATCGGGATAGTTTAATTTACACCCAAACTGAAAATTCCAACAAACCTTATGCTGAGGATACATTAAAAATGCCTCAAAATGTTTACGATGTAATTTCTGGTATATATCATATCCGAAACATTGATTTTGACCGATATCAGATAAACGATACTATTCCGGTTCGTATGATTATAGATAATGAAATTTTCGATTTGTATGTGCGTTTTCTGGGACGTGAAATCATTAAATTACATAATAAACATAAATTTAAGACTATCAAATTTTCAGCTTTATTAGTTGAAGGTACGATTTTTAAAGGAGGTGAAGACCTACTTGTTTGGGTTACAGACGATATGAACCGGATACCGATTTTAGTAGAAGCTAAAATTTTAATTGGTTCAGTAAAAGCAACTTTGCTTTCAACTGAAAATTTAAAATTTCCTTTAGATTCCGAAATTATTGAAGAATAATCTGTTATTTATCATTTTTTAATCATTGATTTTTGTTATAATTTTATATCCTATTTTTAATTGACAAAAAATTCTTTTTTATGCATAACACAGTAAAAGTTACCGATAAAGTTTATTGGATAGGTGCGAACGACCGCCGTACAAACCTTTTTGAAAATATGTGGCCATTGCCTTATGGTATTTCTTACAATTCTTATCTAATTGTTGATAAAAAGATTGCGTTGGTAGATACGCTTGAACAAGGCTCCTCTGATGATTACCTGGAAAAAATTGAAGAACGAATAGGAAAAGATCGTTCTATCGATTACTTAATTATCAATCACATGGAACCCGACCACTCAGGCGCTATGAAAGCAATCATAGAACGTTATCCTGATATTAAGATTGTTGGCAATTTAAAAACTTTTAAAATTGTAGAATCCTATTATGGATTTCAAGATAAATGGTTACAGATTGAAGATGGGAGTCAAATTGATTTAGGCCATCATAAGCTAAAATTTGTGATGACCCCCTGGGTACACTGGCCCGAAACGATGATGACTTATGACGAAACCGAAAAAATGCTATTTTCAGGCGATGCTTTTGGAAGCTTCGGAGCATTAGATGGGGGTATTTTCGACGATGAAATTGAGTTTGAAGACTACTACGAAGAAGAAATGCGCCGATATTTTTCCAATATTGTAGGCCAGTACAGCAATATGGTTCAAAAAGCGTTTAAAAAGCTGGATGGTGTTGATATAAAATATATCTGTTCTGCTCATGGCCCGGTATGGCGTTCGGATGTTAATAAAGTAATATCATTATATGATAAGTGGAGTAAATACGAATTAGAAAACGGAGTGGTAATTATTTACGGTTCAATGTACGGTAATACAGCTAAATTAGCCGATTTTATTGCACGAAAACTGGCTGAAAACGGAATTAAGAAGATTCGTGTATACGATGCTTCAAAAACTCATCTATCATATTTAATCAACGAAATCTGGCGATATAAAGGTGTAATATTAGGAAGTTGTGCCTATAACTCAGGAATGTTACCTACTATGGAGCAACTTACCCGTACACTCGAACATATGGGAGTAAAAAATCATTTGCTTGGCATATTCGGCACTTACAGCTGGAATGGCGGTGGTGTTAAATCATTGCATAAATTTTACGAAAAAATTCAATGGGAGTTGGTTTCAGACCCTGTAGATACTAAGGGAATTCCAGGAAA
>JAXHVS010000128.1:0-4815 GCA_034189025.1 Bacteroidota bacterium | reverse complement strand
ATACAACAATGAATGGAAAAAATTTAGCACATATCCGTAAAAAATAAAACTCGATTTAAACAATAGAGCTAAAACAATCTTTTAATCCCACACTAAAATCATATCATTACCCATAGTACCGATTCGTTTAACACGGAATTCAGATTTGGTGCTTCGCACCATCCGAATCCTTAGTTGTTAGTGGCTGGGTTTTCATCATTTCTTTTCTTATTAATCCATTTATTTTTAATGTAAACAAAACTCATTGAGAGAAAGAATATAATACAGAGCCATGCAAAATAATCGCCTAAAAATGAATAAATCGTTTTTTGTCCTTTTACAGGTACATCTGAATATAAAATTACTTCACCGGTCTTAAAAAAATTATTGGATGATATAAGTTGTCCCTTATAATTAAAAGAAGCAGAAAATCCTTTGAATGTTGACCTAACCATATTAAAACCATTTTCAATGCCCCTTATAGATGCTGCGTAGGTGTGATATGGCGAAATCTCATCCCAGTCACTACCTGGCACTAACATAATGTCAATATCCATTTTCCCAGTTTGATTAATCAAAGAGGGGAAATCCATATCGAAGCAAATAGCTGAACCAATTCTTCCGTAAGGAGAATCAAAATATTTTATAATTCCATCTCCATAGTCACATTCACCCGGATAAGTTGGTTTTGCTTTATGATATATAAAGTTGGTTTCTCCTGTTGGTGAAATCCAAATTATTTTGTTTTCAGAATTTTCATTGGAGTTTTCTTCTGGTATTATGTTTATCGGAATTCCTATGTAAATACTATCACGAATTGCCGCCGTTTTAACTTTTTCGATGTAGTCATTTTCTTTCTCTTTGGGCAAACTGATAATGGTTTCTCGCCCAAATACAATTTTGGCTCCTGAAGAAGCAGCTATTTCACAGTTTCTTAAAAACCCTTGGTTTGCTTGTACAACCAAAGAATCAAAATTTGTAGTCATACGATGTTGATACTCTGCTTTAGTGCTATTTATTGAAGCAATTCTTACTGTGGGCGAATCAATGGGTTGCGATAATCGGAACTGACCCCATATAATTATTGAAAGAAAAGGAATACCAAATCCCAAAAACGCTGAATAAACTTTATTTTTCTCAAAATGATTGTCCCAAAGCCAGTTCATAATTGATGCAGTCCATGTAATTAAAAATATTACTCCCCAAATGCCAGTAACCGAGAAAAGTTGTAATAAGGGCAAAGATGACTGAGTGTGAACCAAAGTTCCGTATGAACCTGAAGGATTAGTCAAGATTGTAATATAATCCAGTATTACATAAGCAGTGGGAAATATTAAAGTCGAAACAATTCCTTTAAGTTTTTGAACATAAATACGGTCTAACAAAAATGTCAGCGAAGTAAATGCGCTCATCATAAAAGTGACGAAGTAGTAGAAAAATCCTGACATGGGCATCATTCCCTTCCAGACGAATATATTTGAAACCCAGAAAGCAAAAACAATTATCAGAAACCCTATAAATGGTTTTTGAAATCGTAAAAAGCGAATTATAAATATTGGTGCTAAAAATGCGGCAATCGGTAAAATCCATTTTCCGTTAAAAAAGAAAAGGGAAATAAATCCAACTAACAAATAGATGTAAGAATATTGTTTTTTTCTTTCATTCAAAGTTTTTCCCATTGCTCATATTTTTTCATTAATCAATTTAGATTTTATTTATCGCAGATGCTTTTTTTAACCTTGCTGCTAACGGTAAGTATATGAAACGTTTGGCATTTCGAAGCACTTTCCTTTCAAGTTACAAGTACCTTTGATACGAGCTGAAACGCTCGATAACCCACTGACTGCCAAATGTTTTATATACGATGTTAGGCAAAGTACATTGCTCATTTTCAATTAATTAGTATCGGTATCGTTTTGTTTAACACATTTTGAAATCTATTGTAATCTAGTTCATTTGTTGTATGAAAATAAATAATTTTTGAGTTAATGATTAAAAGCATTGAATAATTCACTCCTGAATTCCCATGATACATTACAATATCATTCTGTCCAAAAAGTCCCAATCCCCATTTCGTTCCGTTACTCTCTATAACCCAATCTGTCATTACTTTATATTCAGGTTGTTGAACAATATAAGACATCATTTTCAAATAATCCTCAATAGTTCCAATCAAACCACCCGCAAAACCACTTTGACTGTAATGATAAGGCCAGGGATTTGGATATCCTTTCGGGTAATTCCCTTTTCCATCATCCACTCTAATTGACGGCGCAATTTTTTTGAAATATTTATCTATCAGTATATTTACTGATTTTGAAGACTCCTTTTCAAGTATCACACCAGCCATATTAAATCCAGTATTTGAATATAAAACAGAATCTCCGGGTTCAAATATTATTTTTTTATTTTTATAACCAACATCAATTGTGTATTGTGGTGCACAACTGACAGAACTATCTATTAAACCTACATAATCGGGGATGCCGCTGGTATTAGAAAGAAGCATTTTTAAAGTAATTTTATTTGACTTTTCATATCCACTCTTTTCAGGAAACCATTTTTCAATTGTAGAATTTACATTAATATTTTCCTTTAAAATCATGTAACTTATTGCTGGCTTTGAAGCGGGACAAACCAGTCTTATATCATTTGTTTTTGAAATTTTTCCTTTACTGTCAATAAATATTTGATTGGTCTTAAAATCTATTATTCCTACTATAATGCCCGAATTTTCGGAATCAGATGATTTAATATATTCATTAAGTATTTGATTGATCTCATTATGAGCGTTTTGAGCATTCACAAATATTGATATGATTAGGCAAATGAATGTTATACTTATTTTTTTCATATGATTATAATTTATTTATTTTTGCCATATGGAACTCGCTAACATAATCATCTTCCTTTGTGATAAATTATTTTGCCATGGATGTTTCATATAATTCCCTTCCCTTTCGATAATAGTAAATACTAAACGGCAATATGATAAGTATTGAAATTATATTTGGATGTTGTGTCCAGAACTCATTATTTACTTGAAATAATCCAATTACAATCCACCCACTAATATTTGCAACTGGATGTAAAAGAACAGCTCCAAAAACAGAATTTGTTTTTATTCGGATGTAATTCAATAAAATTCCAAATTCAATGCTAATAATAATAAACAAGCTAAAACTTATAAGTAAATTATCGTGTCCCATTCCATTTTTTATAATAAACATAGGCAAATGCCAAAATGCCCATATAATATTGAGTGTTAATGTCATTTCAAGGTATGGCAAATGTTTTAGTTTGTTAAATAAAAATCCTCGCCAACCTATTTCTTCGCCAAACCCAGCAAAGAAAATTGTCAAAATACTTGCCTTAAAAATATATTGATTAAATTCTATTTGGTTACCACTATATAGAAAATATTTATTTTCACCTATATTCAGACTTATATTACCAAATAAATATTGTACAAGAGTTTCAATGAGCTTAAACAAAATATAAGCTAAAATAATATAGACGACATGTTTGTTTATTTTTCGAAAGTTTAAATCTTTTATACTGGCTTTTTTATTCAGCATTATCATTAGAAATGCGGCTAATGCGGGACTTAAAATTGGTAACTGACCAATTGGGTCTAGTTTTTTTATTATTGGTATTTGCCCTGCTATAATAGCTAATAAAAAGGTTAATACTATTGCAATTAATAGAAATGAAATTGCGCTAATGTAGGTTTTCCTTCTATTCATGTTTATATTTTTTCATGGCTTTAATATTTTTATCGTCATTGGATATTTGTAGGGCTGATTGTTTATCACTTTAATTGTGTTTATTATAATAATTACTGTACTGAAAACACCTAAAAAAATGACGATTGGAAGTCCAATTACTACCATTACTAATAAACCAGAAGGAATAAGATATATCAACATACTGAATTGAAAATTAACAACATCAACAGCATGTTTTCTAATGTTTGAAATTTTGTCCTTTTTCCAAACCCATATTATAATTGGCGGTAAAAGCGTAATGAACAGGCCACTAAGATGTAGAAGGGGCAACCATACTTTATTCTTTTCAGAATTCTCATCATCCAAGCTACTATTTCCAAAGTCTGCCAGTTTTTCGTAATTAATCTCTAAAACTGATGCTATAGTTTGCAAGGTGTATGACCTTGGGTCAACTTCATCCTTTTCAATTCGTTGGATAGTCCGAACGCTTATATCTGTTTTTGCCGCAAGTTCTTCTTGCGTCATACCTTTTTTTAGTCTTGCTTCTTTTATAAAATGTCCTATTGTCATATCATGAAATATTTTTACAAATATCCTGATTTAGTTGGGTACAATCCAACTACTTTTACCTGACATTTACCTGACATCTGTCTGAATTTGTCAGCTCTCTTTTGTATTTTGCCTAACGGTCCTGCGTTAGGTTTAGTGCGGGTTTCCGCCTTGTTTCTCCCGATAGCTATCGGGAGTCCACCGTTGAACAACTTTATTAAGATAAAACTTAGTCAGCAAACTACCAAAACCCCGCATTATTTTTGAAGCCGTGTTTAACGAAACCTAAAGGTAGCTAAAGAAAAATCTTTGTACCTTTAGGTTTATTCATCAATAATTATTAGTTATGAAAAAAAAGCATCACTTTAATTGAACGCGCTTGTTTTTCACTTCCCAAATTTAATGAACTTTATTTAAAACTCAAGCGGCACATTGAAATTTCCGGTAAAAGCCATGAGCAAAGTTTTTCGTGCCCGATTTATAAACTCGTTACGAAAAGATGTGAACCTTGGCCATTCCATTTCCCGTAACTTGTTTGCCAAAAACTGGGTGGTTTATT
>JAXHVS010000127.1:0-24509 GCA_034189025.1 Bacteroidota bacterium | reverse complement strand
TTTACCCATTAAATTAACAGTAGAACCAAATTTATAATTAAATTATTTAATTATCCACCCGAATTATGAAGTGATCCAGTTCTGTTCGAACGCTGTTCTCATCATAAGAAATCATTTAAACAACAAAGGAGACCGAAATAGTCTCCTTTGTTGCTTAGTGGGAGATACTGGATTCGAACCAGTGACCCCCTGCTTGTAAGGCAGGTGCTCTGAACCAGCTGAGCTAATCTCCCTTTTATTTTTTATAAATACTTGATTCAATGACCCTCCCGACTACACGTCGGGATGCTCTGAACCAGCTGTCCCGATAGCTATCGGGATAATCTCCCATTTTATTAATAATTCCTGATTCTGTAACTCTCCGACTGTTAGTCGGGATAGTCTGAACCAGTTTTTTAAAAAACTCGACTTGTTTTCAAAAGCGATTGCAAATATAAATCTCTTTTTTTATCTACAAAAATATTTCTTGCTTTTTTTATTTTTTTCATAGTATTTCTGCCACCACAAAAGTACTACCACCTATGAAAATCAAATCATTATCCCCAGCATTTTTTTTTGCATCTGCAAAAGCAATTTGAACTCCCGGGTAAGCTTTTCCGGTTAATCCGGCAAACGTTGCTTTTTCTGCTAGTACTTTTTCATCCAATGCCCTGGGTATATTTGCCCTGGTAAAATAATAAACAGCATTTTTTGGTAATATTTTCAATATTTTATCAACATTTTTATCATTCACCACTCCAAAAATAAAATGCAAATGTTTATGTGGCGTTTGTTTCAATTGTTCTATGGTATAACTCAACCCTTCAATATTATGGCCAGTATCGGCAATGGTTAAAGGTTTGTTATTTAAAACCTGCCAACGCCCGAGCAAACCGGTATTTTTCACTACATTAGAAAGGCCATTATACAAGTGATTATCATGAATTAAAAATTCTATTTTTTTCAGAATCTTTACAGCAGTCAATACTGTTAAAAGATTTTTTTGTTGATAGTTCCCGCCCAAATCAATCTTTAAATCACGAAAAACAATATCCCCCTTTTCATCCTTTATATTAAATACTTGCTTAAAATCAACAGATTGCATAGCGTAATCGATAAAATATTTTTGATCGGCAAATAGTATCTCAGCATTTTTTTGCTGTGCAGTTTCAATAAACATTTTTTGGGTTTCTACTTGTGTTTCACCTAAGATTACCGGCGTTTTTTCTTTAATAATGCCAGCTTTTTCTTTTGCGATTTTTTCAAGGGTATCGCCTAAAAATTGTGTATGGTCCAATCCAATATTAGTAATTACAGACAATACCGGCCGAATAATATTGGTGGAATCCAATCTTCCTCCCATACCGACCTCCACAACAGCAATATCAATATTTTTTTTTGCAAAATAATCAAAAGCCAAGGCAACGGTCATTTCAAAAAAAGAAGGCTGTATTTTTTCAATAATTCCTCTATGTTGATCAAAAAATTCAACTACATGATTTTTAGGAATCACTTCTCCGTTAATTTTTATACGTTCACGAAAATCTTTTAAGTGAGGCGAAGTATATAAACCCACTTTATACCCGGCTTGCTGTAAAACAGATGCTAACATATGTGAAACAGAACCTTTACCATTGGTACCTGCAATATGTATTGATTTAAATTTTGTATGCGGATGATGAAAATAATTATCCAGTTTCAGGGTATTATCCAGATTATCTTTATATGCAGCTTTTCCGTCCCTTTGATACATGGGCAATTGATTAAAAAGCCACCCTAATATTTCGTTATATGTCATACCTACATTTTTACGGCTCAAAAGTAATCAATTTTACCATTGATTATGATGGATTCTTTCCTTTTTAAACCTTTCGGGTTGCTCTTTCTCTTCATTCGGATAACCAATGGAAATAAGTGACAAAGGTTGAATATTATCCGGAAATTGGAATAAATCTTTTATTGCATTTTTCCGCTCTTCTCGGGGGTGTAGTCCCAGCCATACAGCTCCCAATCCTAAACCATGTGCTGCTAGCAAAATGTTCTGTGTAGCAGCGGAGCAATCAACTACCCAATATCCTTTGCTTAACTCTAATTGCTCATCTCCGCAAACAATAATAGCCCATTTAGCCTCAGGTAACATCTTAGCATAAGGATGAATTTTACTTATTTTGTTTAATAATTCTCTGTCATCAACAATTACAAAATGCCAGGGTTGCTGATTTCGTGCAGAAGGAGCATACATTCCTGCTTTTACTACTTCATAAATTTGTTCTTTTGTAATCTCTTGATGCGTATATTTTCTTATACTTCTCCGTGTTAAAATTCCTTGAATTATTTCCATAGCTTTAGGTTTGTTAATAAATTTATACAAAAATAAAATCGATAATGGTTTAAAAAAATAAAAAATTACTACATTGCCTTAACATTAAATAAAAACAACTATGAAAAAGAAAAACAAAATTTTCGTAATAGATACTAATGTTATCTTACATGATTTTAATTGTTTATATAAATTTCAGGAAAATAATATTGTACTACCTATTGTTGTTCTGGAAGAGCTAGATCATCTTAAAAAAGGTGAAAACCAAATTAACTTTAATGCCCGTGAATTTACGCGTGAATTAGATAAAATTTCGGGGGATAAGCTCTTTAATGGTGGCATATCTTTAGGAAAAGAATTGGGTAAATTATCGATTGTTACAGGAAAGCCTTTTTCGGAAAAATTAGAAACATCATTCCCGGAACCAACACCTGATCATCGTATACTTGCCATTACAGAATATGTAAAAGAGAAAAATAAAACAACCGAAGTAATATTGGTAAGTAAGGATATTAATCTGAGGATGAAAGCCAAATCCCTTGGAATTCTGGCTCAAGATTACAAAAGTGATCAGATTAGAGATATTGAGAGGATTCATAAAGATGTAGAAACGGTTGAGAATGTGAGTGATGAATTAATATCAAAACTTTATGAATCGCATGAAGGTGTTGCTGTAGATAAATTTAAACTCGATCCACTCCCCCACCAATATTTTATCTTAAAAGGACAAAAATCTTCGGCATTGGCTCATTACGACCCGTTGAATAAGGTTTTACAACGGATAGAAAAACAAAGAACTTATGGGATTGATCCACGAAATGCCGAACAAACATTTTCGTTAGATGCACTAACACGTCCTGAAATACAACTTGTGGCTCTTACCGGAAAAGCTGGAACGGGAAAAACACTACTTGCCCTGGCTGCTGCTTTACACCAGGAAAAGAAGTTTAATCAAATCCTCTTAGCCAGGCCTATTGTACCATTGGCTAACCGCGACCTGGGATTTTTACCGGGAGATGTACAAGAAAAAATTCTTCCCTATATGCAGCCGCTATTCGACAACCTTTCAGTGATAAAAAACCAGTTTAAATCGCAAAGCAAAGAATATCTAGCTATTGAAGAGATGCAAAAAACAGAGAAACTCATAATTAGCCCTTTAGCATATATTCGCGGTAGAAGCTTGTCAAACTCATTTTTTATTGTTGACGAAGCACAAAACCTAACTCCACACGAGGTGAAAACAATTATTACCCGTGCAGGTGAAGGGACAAAAATGATATTTACTGGTGATATTCATCAAATCGACTCACCCTATCTGGATATGAAATCGAATGGGTTAAGCTACCTTGCCGATAGAATGAAAGGACAGGATATTTTTGCACACGTTAATCTTGTAAAAGGTGAACGTAGTTATTTAGCTGAGTTGGCAAGTGATATTTTATAATACTAATTGTTAGTATGCACAAACAACTTTTCATCGTTCGTCATGGAAAATCATCAGCAGATTGTGGAAACATTTCTGATATCGACCGCCCACTGAAAGAAAGAGGAGTTAACGACGGTTATATAATGGCTGAAAGACTTTTGGCTAAACAGCTAATACCTCAAAAAATTATGTCAAGCCCGGCTATACGGGCTTTACATTCTTCAACTATTTTTGCACGCGTGTTTGGATATCCTTATCAAAATATAGAAATTAATGAAACAATGTATTTTGCAGATATAAATAAAATACTCTCGCTTATAAATCATACTCAAAATTATATCGAATCGTTGATGGTATTCGGCCATAACCCAACCTTTACTGATTTAGCAAACTTTTTCATAAACAATCAGTTAGATAATATACCTACAACAGGAACTGTATGGTTAAAATTTGAAACAAACGAATGGGCAAAAATCGACAAAAAAAATATTGTTGGATATTTTTTCGATTATCCCAAAAATCAAATCTAAAAAGCAACGTTTTGAAAATATTAAAATTTGCTGCCATAGATATAGGAACTAACGCCATAAGGATTTTATTTACTAATATCATCCAAAATGGAGATTCACCAACCTTTAAAAAATCATCTATCATTCGGGTTCCTATACGGCTGGGAGCCGATGTTTTTACAACAGGAGAAATTGGAGATACCCGAAAACAAAAATTAATTGATGCCATGGTTGCCTTTAAGCATTTGATGAAAGTTCATGATGTTATTCGATATAGAGCCTGTGCCACATCAGCTATGCGAGAAGCTAAAAACGGCAAACAACTGGTTGAGTTAATTAAAAACAAAGCAGATATCCATATCGAGATTATTGACGGGAAAACCGAAGCCGAAATCATTTATCACAATCGTATTGTAGATATGCTGGATAACAATTATCCTTATCTTTATGTTGATATTGGTGGCGGAAGTACTGAAATTACTTTATTTTTTGATAAACAAGCCTTAATATCACATTCATTTAATATTGGAACTATCCGGTTACTCAATCAACAGGTTGATGATAAAACATTTAATGAATTAAAATTAAAACTGAAAGAAATAAAAAAGTTATACCCGGGACTTAAAATTATCGGTTCGGGTGGAAATATAAATAAGCTATTGAAACTTTCACGAAAAAAAGAATGTAAACCGTTGCCTGCAGAAACACTTAAAAAAATTTACAACGAAATTAAAAATTACACTTACGAAGAGCGTATCAAAATTTTAGGGTTAAATCCCGACCGTGCAGATGTGATTATTCCAGCCTCCGAATTGCTTTTTAAAATTGTAAAATGGTCGGGAGCTAAAGAAATAATTGTTCCTAAAGTTGGTATTGCCGATGGAATTATCCGTGAGCTATATGATGAGTATCTGAACGGGAAAAATTAAATTAATTACCTAACTTTGCCTCCTCGAAAAAGGAATGATAAAAATGGAAAAACAAGAGGGAAAAGGGAGAAAAGTTGCGTTTCACACTCTCGGTTGTAAATTAAATTTTTCGGAAACATCTACCATTTCCAGATTATTTAAAGATGGTGGTTTTGAGGTAGTTAATTTTAATTCCGATGCAGATATTTATGTCATCAACACCTGTTCGGTTACCAGCCATGCTGATAAAAAATGTAAACAAGCCATAAGAAAAATACAACATAATAATCCCACTGCTTATATAGCTGTTGTTGGTTGTTATGCACAATTAAAAGCCAATGAGATTGCTTCAAATTTAGGAGTCGATTTAGTGCTCGGAACCAATGAAAAGTTTAATATTTTAAATTATATCGACAATTTAAGCAAAAACGAAACACCACAAGTACATTCTTGTGAAATTGAGGCTGTTAAACGGTTTGACTCATCACATTCTGAAGCCGGCCGTACAAGGTCGTTCTTAAAAGTTCAGGATGGGTGCGATTACTCCTGTTCGTACTGTACAATTCCATTAGCCAGAGGAAAAAGCAGGAATAAAAAAATTTCTGATTTAGTTTACGAAGCATCACAAATTGCCCAATCAGGGATTAAGGAGATTATTTTAACCGGTGTAAATATTGGTGATTTTGGGAAATCAACTGGAGAAACTTTTTACGATCTGCTAAAAGCACTTGAAAAAGTGGACGTAATTGAACGAATCCGTATTTCATCGGTAGAACCGAACTTATTAAAAGATGAGATTATTGAATGGGTTTCCCAATCCCAAAAGATTCTAAACCATTTTCATATTCCGCTTCAATCGGGTTGTAATAAAATATTGGCAAAAATGCAACGGCGATATAACCGCGAGTTATTTCAATCACGTATCGAAAAAATAAAACAATTAATGCCCGATGCATTTATTGGAGTGGATGTAATTGTTGGTTTCCCGGGCGAAACCGATGAATTTTTCGAGGATACATATCAGTTCCTTAAAAATATGGATGCATCATATTATCATGTTTTTCCATATTCAGAGCGGCCAAACACCCAATCGGCAACATTTAGCGATAAAGTACCTCAAAAAATTATTCATGAGCGAAGCAAAATATTGCAAAGGCTGGCCGAAGAAAAACAAAAAACATTTTATAAAAAAAACATAGGAAAAAAAGCAAATGTGCTTTTCGAGTCGAATAAAAAAAACGGAGTAATGTTTGGGTTTACCGAGAATTATATCAAAGTAGAAATCCCTTTTAACCAATCGTTAATTGGTGACATAAAACCCGTTAGATTAATTAAATTATTAAAAAGTGGAAATGTTAACGCTGAGATGCTTTAAAAAATGTTAATATAATAGCTCTTCAGCTTATCGTTTATTATCTTTGAAAATAAAAAAGGTTATGGATCTTGAAAAAATTTGTCAACAAGTAATTGAACTAACACGAAATACAGGAAAATTTATTCTTGATGAGAAGAAAAACAATACGAATATCCGTTTTGAAGAAAAAGGATTACACGATTTTGTAACTTATGTTGATAAAACATCGGAACAAAAATTGGTAGAAGGATTAAATGTGATTTTACCGGAAGCGGGATATATTGTTGAAGAACAAACAACCACAACCCAGGGTGAGAACTACAACTGGATTATTGACCCGCTAGACGGAACGACAAATTTCATCCATGGGATTACACCTTTTGCCATAAGTATTGCTTTAAAAGAAAAAGATGAAATTATTCTGGGGGTTGTATATGAGTTTGGGCTTGATGAATGTTTTTATGCATGGAAAGGGAGCCCTGCCTATTTAAATGGAAAAGAAATCAATGTTTCTGAAAAAGAAAATATTAATGATAGTTTAATTGCAACAGGTTTCCCATATTACGATTATAAAAGGATGCAACCCTTTTTAGAATCATTAGAATATTTTATGAAAAACTCCCATGGTGTCCGCAGATTAGGTTCTGCAGCAACCGATTTAGTTTATGTGGCCTGCGGACGTTTTGAAGCTTTTTATGAATATAGCTTAAGTTCCTGGGATGTTGCTGCGGGAGCATTTATCGTTCAACAAGCCGGAGGAAAGGTTTCAGATTTTAAGGGAGAAAATAATTATATCTTTGGAAAAGAAATTGTTGCGGCAAACAACAATGTTTTCGACAATTTCTTAGCCATTGTCAAACAATATATGAACAAATAAACGGTGAAAAGAATCGGAGGATATTTATTTCAGGGCACAAGCTGGTTGTTAAGCAGGGCACCTCATTTTATTTTATATGGTATTGCCGATATTATTTATGTTTTCCTTTTTTATATTATTGGATACCGAAAAAAATTAGTATATCAGAATTTAAAAAATTCATTCCCTGAGAAATCAGGCCAGGAAATCAAATCCATTCGGAAAAAATTCTTTCATCACCTGAGTGATATTTTTATTGAAAATATTGCCCTGATAAAAATGAAACCGGAGCGCATAAGCAAAATGGTTGAATTTAAAAATAATGAAATTTTTCATAATTTATACCAACAAGGGAAAAATATTGTCGGCGTAACAGCACATTATGGCAACTGGGAAATTTTTATTACGTTACCTCTTTTTTTGCCACATACTACGCTTGGTGTATACAAACCATTAAACAATAAATTTTTTGACCGTGCATTTTATAAAATGCGGGCAAAATTTGGCGAGGTACTGGTTACCATGAAAGATGCCTATCGTACAGTCCTTCAATTCAACCAAAAAAATAAACTAACTATTTTAGGGCTTATATCGGACCAACGGCCACCAAAAAGAAGCAGTAATTACTGGACTACTTTTCTTAATCAGGAAACACCTGTTTTCTTAGGCCCTGAAAAAATTGCACAAAAATTAAATGCTGCTGTTGTTTATATTCATGTTGACAAAATAAAAAGAGGAAAATATTTATTAATTCCAACATTACTGTTTGAAGAAGCCAAAAATTGTAAAACAAATGAAATTACCGAAGCCCATTTAAGGTTACTCGAAAAATATATCCAGGAAAAGCCCGAATATTGGCTTTGGTCCCATAAACGATGGAAACATAAAAGAGACCCGGAAATTCCTATACATTAAAAAATTTGTGCATGGTTAAAACCGCTGTTGTAATCCTCAACTGGAATGGGAAAAAATTTTTAGAGCAATTTCTTCCTGCTTTAACACGATTTACAAATTTTCCCGACACCGAAATCATTATTGCTGATAATTTTTCAACCGACGATTCGATTGATTTTTTAAATCAAAACTATCCTTCATTAAAAATTATTAAACTGGATAAAAATTATGGATTTACAGGCGGGTATAACCGTGCATTAAAAAAGATTGATGCAAAATATTATGTTTTAATCAACTCGGATATTGAGGTTACAGAAAACTGGCTCATTCCGTTAATTAATTTAATGGATTCCGATGATAAAATAGCAGCCATACAACCCAAAATCAAAGCATATCATCAAAAAAACCACTTTGAATATGCAGGTGCATCCGGAGGTTTTATCGATAAACTGGGATACCCATTTTGCCGTGGACGAATTCTCGATACACTGGAAAAAGATACCGGGCAATATAATGATGTGAGAGAAATATTTTGGGCTACCGGAGCATGTATGGTTATTAGAGCTGACTTATTTCATCAGTTTGGAGGTTTTGATGATGATTTTTTTGCCCATATGGAAGAAATTGACCTTTGCTGGAGGTTAAAAAATTCCGGATATAAAATATTGGTTCAACCCCAATCTGAGGTATTCCATGTAGGAGGTGGAACATTACCTATAAGCCCTTTTAAGCTTTATCTTAATTACCGGAATAACCTATTCTTGCTCTATAAAAATCTCCCAAATGGTAAATTATTTCCCACAATTTTTAAACGAATGGTTTTAGATGGCCTTTCGGCATCTATTTATTTACTAAAACTTTCCTTTCGCAATTTTACAGCTGTTTTTAAAGCACACCTCCATTTTTATCAATCGTTAAAAAAACTTCGTTTAAAACGAAGAGAATTACTTTTGAATCGTTGCAATAGTAATCACAAGGAGATATTGAAAGGAAGCATCGTAATAAAATATTTTTTTCGCAAAAAAAAGTTTTTTTCTCAACTTAAGGGGCTAAATTGATAGCATACTCTCCAGGTCGTTAAATCGCTCATGATAATCATCCATCGACTGTTTGATAACTTCATGAGCTTCATCAATTCCATAAGTATGGGTAATTTCTGTATTTGCTTTATTCCCGGGTAAGTCTTTATAAGTAAGAAAATAGTGTTTCAGCCGGTCAAGAATCAAATCCGGACAATCAGTAATATCTTTATAATCACCATATACGGCATCGTTATTTAATACGGCAATTATTTTATCGTCAGCCTCTTCGCCATCAATCATCCGAAAACCTCCGATAGGCCTTGCTCTAACTAAAATATCGCCATGGGTTATTTCTTTTTCGGTTAAAATACAAATGTCAATAGGATCTTTATCACCTAAAATTTTACTATTTCCTGTTTTTTCGGCACAAAAAGCTGCTACCCGATCGCCACTAAACGTTTGTGGGATAAAACCATATAATGCCGGCACTACATTCGAATATTTTTGCGGCCTGTCTAATTTCAAATAACCGCTTACTTTATCCACCTCATATTTAACGGTATCGGTAGGTACCATTTCAATATAACAAGTTAATATTTCAGGAGCTTCTTTTCCAATGTCAACACCATGCCATGGATGCGATTTATATCTTAATCCCATTAATTTCCCTACCATTGGATCCTTTATCTTATTTCCCATAATATCTACTTATAAGAATTCAACAATTCTTTCTAAACGATTCCCTCGGGAACCTTTTATTAATATATTGGACCCTTTAACTGGGTTTTTGTTCAACCAATCTATGAATAAATCAACATTAGCAAACTGTAAAATGTTCTTATCTACTTTTAAAGAGACAAAGAGCTCGCCTACTAAAATAATATTTTTGTAATTTTTAGGATCAATGATGCTAACTACTTCATAATGATCGTTAAGGGCATTATCGCCTAATTCAAACATATCGCCTAAAATTAAACATTTATCAGGGATATCTAATTGTTCAAAATTCTTAATAGCGGCTTTTACGCTGGTTGGATTTGCATTATAAGCATCTAAAAACAAATTATTATTTTTGGTTTTAAAAAATTGAGACCTATTATTTTCTGGTTTATACCGCTCTATAGCTTCCATTATTTTTTGATCATCAACGTTAAAGTACTTACCGATAGCAATGGCAGCTAGAACATTATCAATATTATAATCACCAATAAGATTCGTTTCTATAGTATATGAATTCTTATCAATAACAGCTTCCAGCTTTAAAAATATCCCATCTTTTTTATCAATCCCATAAACCTTTGATTCTTTTTGTTCACCAAAAGAAACTGCATTATTATTACCAATAATTAATTGGGACACTATTTGATCTTTTGCATTATAAAAAACTTTTCCTTTTTTATGTGTTACATATTCATACAATTCGTTCTTGGTTTTAATAATATTATCGAAAGTACGAAAACCTTCAAGATGAGCTTTCCCAATATTTGTAATTAAGCCATAATCAGGATCTGCAATGACACATAAATTTTTTATTTCTCCCAAATGGTTCGCTCCCATCTCCACAATACCCAATTCCGTATTTTTAGTAAAAGAGAGTATCGTTAAAGGTACTCCAATATGATTATTCAAATTCCCTTGCGTGTACCCAACATTATACTTCATCGATAATACAGAAGCTAAAAGCTCTTTGGTTGTAGTTTTTCCATTGGTACCCGTAATTCCTATAACTGGAATTTCTAACTGTTGTCTGTGATAAAATGCCAGTTGTTGTAATGTAGAAAGTACATTTTCAACAAGAATAAAATGTTTCCCATTATTAAAACCAGGATTATCGATTATTGCATAGGCACACCCATTTTCAATAGCTTTCTGTGCAAAAACATTCCCGTCGAAATGTTCGCCTTTTAAAGCAAAAAACAATCCGTTTTTTGGAGCAAACCTACTATCAGTAGTTATTTGCGGATGCTCTTGATAAACTTTATATAATTCATTAATTGTCATGACTTGTATTAAATAAAAAACCTCATCAAAAAATGAGGTTTTTTTAAGAAAATATTTAATCAATAAAAATTTTTAATTCATACCACCAGGACTTCCTACATTAGTCATTGCACATCTAAATCCTAAATCATCTTTTGATTTCTCCTCATCCAGGAATCGTCGAGTAGCAGGATTTAACCAGTACACTCTGTCTCTCCAGGAACCACCTTTATAAACTCTTACTTTATCTGTAATTAATGAAGTCCAATCATTTTCTTCTTTAGAATACATTTCACCAGTAGAAGCAACACCTCTGGCAGCTTCCTGATTTTCAAAATCTATTCGAGATTGTAAATCACCATCTCTGTAATTTCTATAATCTGCTTTATTGTAATTATCTCTTGAGGCAGCTTCTTCTTCAGTTATGGGGCGTTTTTTTAATCTTCCTAAACTATCTTTCTGTGCTATACTACCATCTTCGTTTTTAACGAGTGTTTCAAAAACATTACCTCGATAAGGATTAAAATCTTCAACATCCTCATACGAAAGTGGCCTATAAACATCGGCTACCCATTCATTTACGTTACCAGCCATACAATACAATCCATAATCATTTGGCCAGAATGAGGTAACAGGAACAGTTATTGAACCATTATCATTTAAGTCACCAGCTGTACCCATCATATCACCTCTACCTCGTTTAAAGTTAGCCATCATTGTTCCTTGTTTTTTACCTTCAGGATAGCGAACATTATGTCCGTCCCATGGGAACATTCTTCTTTCATAAATACGTTCGTCATATGTATTACCAATAAGTGCTACAGCAGCATATTCCCATTCAGCTTCTGTTGGGAGCCTGTATCGGGGAAGGATTATACCATCTTCAAGAGTTACAATTCTACTTTCCTGATTTGGATCTAATGAAGGGAGGTTTTCTATAACTAATCCTTCATACTGGCCTGCTAAATAAGCTTCTGTATTAAAATTTTCTCTTCCTATTTGATTGGGGTCTAAATCCAAAATCCCTTCTTCAATAAGTCTCATTTCATTTACCCTGTCGGTTCGCCAAACACAATAGTCATTGGCCTGTAACCAATTTACTCCTACCACAGGATATTCATTATATGCCGGATGGCGGAAATAATATTGCACATAAGGTTCGTTATATGCTAATGCACTACGCCAAACCAAAGTATCGGGTAAAGCATTTCGGTACACTTCTGGATAATCGATAAATACTCGTTGAATCCAATGCAGGTATTCTCTATAGTCAACATTTCTTACTTCTGTTTGATCCATAAAAAATGAAGAAACTGTTACTCTACGAGGAACATTATTCCAGTCGTAAGTAATATCCTGAGCAGTTTGTCCCATAGTATAAGTACCGCCTTCAACTTTTACCAGGCCTGGCCCGGGTTCCTGTTCATAACCTGTTTTTACTTCAAACCCTCCGTTATCCGGATTGTTATAAGCCCATCCTGTAGTTGGTGACTGATCTCTACCTCCTCCACCAACAAGTCCACAACCAGTAAAAAATAACAGGCCTGTAAATACTAAAAAGGAATTTTTAAATCGTACATTCATGGTAATATAATTTTTTTAGTCAAATATAATAATTTTTATTGTTCACAATACAAGATTTAACACAAATATAACTAAAATCTTGGACATTTTATTGCCTTAATTTTTCTCTTCTTGCTTTTATACTTAAAAAAGTACAAAAAAGTTACCTCATGAGCACCAGAAATTATTCCTTCATGGTTATTAAAATTAAAAGGAATGTCATAACTATATGCGAACATGGCAATATCAGTAGAATAGCCAAGCATTAAAATAGTTCCTGTGAATTTAAAATTTGTATTTGTTTTTCCCCATAATCCCATGGTAAAATTATCTTTATTTAAATATAACCCTAAATTAATTTTTGAAGAGGCATTCTGTTGCTGGATAATAAAATTTGGAGACAATGTCATATGCACTCTGTGCAAACTATTGTAAAAAGGGATTTCCATTCCTCCATGTAAAGTATATTTTCTTCCAATAATTCCAGGTTCTGATGTTCCTAATGAAATAACTGGTTTTGAAAGATGATCGACAGAAAGGCCTACATAATAATTATTATACCAGCTTAAAATACCCGCCGAAAAATCAAAGAACATTGAGCTTTTATATAATCCACTTTCTGGGTCAACCATTTCAAGGTTACGTGCATCAACAGTATTCATCTGGTAACTCGCTTTTAACCCGGCATTTACAGTCCATCGATGGTTTATTCGAAAATTATATGCATAGATTAAATTTATTCCCAATTCGTTAATTGCCCCCTGAGCTTGTCGGTCATTCATAATCTGTAAACCAACACCGCCACTTAAATCTTCTATGTATTTATCAAAAGAAGCACTGTAAGTGGTATAATCTCCATACGATACAGGCATTAAGATACGATAATTAAGCGCAATTCGAGCATATTCTTCAGATCCGGCAAATGCAGGATTTAAATAGAGTGGATTGGCATAATATTGCGAAAATTCAACATCTTGAGAAAACCCTACTTTACAAATAAAAATAAACCATAAAATAAATAATCCTTTTTTCATTCATCCAATATTCATATGCCCATTACAATAATACAAATTAATTGATCGTTTATTTTCATATTACGCTAATAACGAAGAATAAAAAGTTATATTACTTATTTGAAACAATCCTAAGAATAAAACTTGAATCCTTTTCAATAAAGTTTTGTTTCTTTGCATAAAAATAATAAAGTCTAATGAAAAGAACACTCGTATTCTCCCTTTTATTTTTTTTGTATTTTACATCCATTGCACAAAATAGTATTTTAAAAAGATCAATTCATTGGGAAAAACCTTATGAAATTTCTCAATATTATGATATCACCCAAAAGGAGCTGGATACAAAAAAATTCCTGTTTTTTGAAAATGCACATTATTATAACCATAATACCCTGCTTCCTTATTATTTTGAAAAAATAAGAGTTAATTCTTTAAACGCAAAGGTAAAAATCACCAACTTACAATTTGAACCTTTATCAAAAAACGAATTAGCCTATTTGCAGTACCCTGATTCAATTCCTCAAAAACTATTTTATGAATCGGACATTAAATACTCACGCAACCAGGCTTTTTTGCAATTTAATTTATTGCCTTTAAGAAAAAATAGTGCAACGAATCAATTGGAAAAGTTGGTTTCTTTTTCTTTTGAAATTGTTGCAGGGAGTTCTTTATCTCAAGTAGATACCAAAAAAACAAAAGCTTTTACAAATCAATCGGTACTTAAAAGCGGGAAATGGGTTAAAATAAAAATTAAGGAAACAGGAATTTATAAATTAACTTATGATGAATTAGTAGAGCTGGGTATTGATGATCCTTCCAAATTAAAAATTTATGGAAATTCAGAAGGAATGCTTCCCGTTTCAAACATTGAGGAATGTCAGGATGATTTAATGTTAAATGCCATTTATTTTGAGAAGGGCAGTGACGGAATCTTTAACCAAAATGATTATATCTTATTTTTTGCAAAAGGGCCCGATCAATGGACGTATAATGAATCGGAAGATTTTTACTCATGCAAAAGACATTTTTATTCTGATTACAACTACTTTTTTTTAACATCAAACAATAATCCTAACGAAGAAATAACGACATTAAGCAGCTCTTCTCATCCAATTTATGAAACGGTAACAAGTTTTACAGATTATGTTCATTATGAAAAAGACCAAAAAAATCTTTTAGAATCTGGGCAGCTATGGTTTGGCGAAACTTTTGATGTTACAACAAACTATTCTTTTGATTTTGAATTTACCAACCTGATAAAAACAGAGCCTGTAAAAATAAAAACAACCCTGGCAGCCCGTTCATCATCAAACTCTTCGTTTACTATAAAATCAGGAACACAAACAATTGCTACACCTCAATTTGATCCTGTAAATATGAGTTCATATACATCAACATATGCGGTTAGAAATATAATTACTGAAGATTTCTCAAGCAACAGCGATGATATTACGATTAATATAGATTACAATAAACCATCTGCATCATCTAAAGGATGGCTCGATTACATCACACTCAATGCACAAAGACAATTAAATATAACAGAGAAACAATTATCATTTAGTTATTACAATGCTGATGATGTTGAAAGAACAATTGATTTTCGTATTCAAAATGCCACAGAATATACAAAAATATGGAAAATTAATACACCCACAACACCAAAAAATATTGAAAAACAAATCGTTGCATCAAATGTGATTTCTATAAAAGTAATGGTTGAACCCGGTTTAAATGAGTTTATTGCTTTCAATCCGGAGAACACATTAAACCCAGAATTGGTTGGCTCCATCTCTAATCAAAATCTACATGCTTTAGGCCATCGCGACATGATTATTGTTACTCATCCCGATTTTATCAACCAGGCACAAAGTATTGCAGATTTACATTCTTCACAAGATGGATTGTCGGTAGCCATAACAACTCCCGAACAAATTTTTAATGAATTTTCATCTGGAACACCCGATGCAGCAGCCATTCGAAATTTTGTTCGAATGATTTACCAAAGAGCAACCACCACTGACACCCTTAAATATTTACTTCTAATGGGCGACGGATCATACGATCATAAATCAATTACTGAAGAAAATATAAATTATATAATGACCTACCAGTCAGAAAACTCCTTAACACCAACCTCTTCATTTGTTACCGACGACTTTTTTGGATTGCTTGACGCCACCGATAATATTGAATTATCTAACTCAGGATTAGTAGATATTGGAATTGGCCGGCTACCTGTAAAATCAACACAAGAAGCTCAACAAATGGTAGATAAAATTTACAATTATTCTGATTTCAATAATAGAGGAGATTGGATTAACTCAATGAGTTTCGTTGGAGACGATGAAGATAATAATATCCATATGCGAGATGCCGACCGAATTGCAGTAAAAGTTGACACCACATATCCCCATTTTTTTATCAACAAAATTTATCTTGATGCATATCCTGAACAAAAGACAGCGGTAAGTGAAAGTTACCCCGAGGTTAGTCGATTAATAAATGAGCAAATTAATAATGGTATTTTAATCTTTAATTACACCGGACATGGAGGAGAAAATGGATTGGCACATGAAAGAATTTTAACCATCGATAATATCAACTCGTGGAAAAATAAAAATAAATTAGCTGTATTTATGACAGCAACCTGCGAATTTAGCCGATTTGATAATCATAAGTACGTTTCTGCCGGCGAAAGAGTTTTACTTAATCCAAATGGAGGTGGAATTGCTCTATTTTCTACTACCCGATTGGTGTATTCAAGTCCTAACTATACTTTAAATAAGAACTTTTTCAATCATGTATTTGAAAAAAATTATAAAGACAATTATCATACGCTGGGTGATGTAATGCGATTAGCTAAAAATTCTTCAGGAACAGAAAATAATAAACGGAACTTTACTCTTTTAGGCGATCCTGCTTTACAATTACCACTACCAAATTATACTATAATTACCGATTCTATAAATCACAAGGATGTAATAAATAACACAGACACATTAAAGGCCCTTAGTAAAGTTACTATACATGGACATATTGCAGACGAAACACAAAATATTATTACCAATTATAATGGATTAGTTTATCCGATGGTATTGGATAAAAAAAGAACAATAACCACTTTAGGAAATGATGGAGGGATTCCTATGGATTTCCAAACACAAAATAATATACTATATAAAGGAAAAGCCAGTGTTACAAACGGACGCTTTCAGTATAGCTTTGTGGTTCCCAAAGACATTTCGTACAATTTCGATAACGGAAAAATAAGCTATTACTCATTAAGCACAACTTCTGATGCTAAAGGCTATTTTAACAATTTTATTATCGGAGGGACAGACAATTTCGCTCCACCGGATGATGTCGGCCCTCAAATAAAATTGTATATGAACGACGAGAGTTTTGTTTCGGGTGGTGTTACCGACCAAAATCCAATATTATATGCTATTTTATCCGATAGTAGTGGAATAAATACTGTTGGTAATGGTATTGGCCATGATATTACAGCTATAATGGATAATAACACAAGCAACATCCTTGTTTTAAACGATTATTATGAATCGGATGTAGATGATTATCAAAAGGGGAAAATAGAATATTTATTTAACAAACTGGAACAAGGTGAACATCAATTAAAAGTTAAAGTTTGGGATGTTTATAATAACTCATCGGAAGAAGTACTGGATTTTATGGTTGCCGAATCGGAAAAACTTGCCATAAAAAATTTACTGAATTATCCCAATCCCTTTACCGAGCAAACAGCATTTTATTTTGACCACAACCGCCCCAATGAAATGTTGGAAACAATGATACAAATTTTTACCGTTACCGGTAAACTAGTAAAAACAATACACGCAACAATAAATTCAAGTGGTTTCCGTTCTGATCCTATATATTGGGACGGGCTGGATGATTTTGGCGATAAACTAGGTAGAGGCGTATATGTTTACCAGCTAAAAATTAGAACATTAGATGGCGAAAATGTAACTAAAATCGAAAAACTAGTAATACTCAAATAATTTATTTTTTATTGTATAACAGCAAATAATTTTATATTTGCATCGCTTATTTTTAAGAATTTAATGATGAAAAAAATTTTAACGGCAGTAACTCTATTAACGCTATTTTCAGGAATAATTTTAGGCCAAACAATAGACAAAAAAGATTTAGTTGGCTCCAATAATCCACTCGAATATTCCGCTTCGTTTTTAACCATTGCACCTGATTCTCGAGCAGGAGCTATGGGAGATGTAGGCGTGGCATTATCTCCGGATTATAACTCAATGCACTGGAATCCTGCTAAATATGCATTTATTGAAAGTGATATGGGAGTTGCTGCTTCGTTTACCCCTTGGCTCAGAAATTTAGTTAATGATATTAATCTGGGCTATGTCTCCTTTTACAAAAAATTAGATAATGTACAAACGGTAGCCGCAACATTACTTTATTTTGATTTAGGCGATATTCAGTTTACCAACGAATCGGGTGAATATAACGGACAACATTCTCCTTATGAATTATCTCTTGACGTAGCCTATGCAAGAAGTTTCTCTGACAAAATTTCCGGAGGGATTGCGTTTCGGTATATCCGTTCGGATATTACCGGGGGTGCCCTGGTCGGCGACATGGAAACAAAAGCAGGAAATGCTGTTGCTGCAGATATTTCAATGTATTATGTTAATGATGATTTGAGATTAAACGATAATAATACAACATGGTCTGCCGGGATTAATATTTCAAATATTGGTTCTAAAATTTCGTATACCGAAATTGAAAAAGACTTTTTACCTGCCAACTTAAAAATTGGAACAGCACTTAAATACGAAATGGACGATTATAATTCGTTAACTATTGCGTTGGATTTAAATAAATTTTTAGTCCCTACCCCAGAATATGAATTAAATGACAGCATCCTTTTCGGGAAAGTTTCTGATGTTTCGGTTGCCGAAGGAATCATTCAATCATTCTACGATGCTCCGGGTGGATGGGAAGAAGAATTACACGAAATTAAATATAGTGTCGGAGCCGAATATTGGTATGCTAACCAGTTTGCTGTGCGTGCCGGATATTTTCATGAACATCAAACCAAAGGAAATAGAAAATACTTTACCGTGGGTGCAGGATTAAGGCTAAATGTTTTTACCATAGATTTCTCTTATCTTATCCCTCTAAAACAAAACAACCCACTGGCAAATACCGTTAGATTTACCTTAGGTTTAGATTTTCAAGCGTTTAGAGAACAACAAAATAATTAATCATCATGGCAATTCGTATTGGATATGGATACGATGTACATCGACTGGAAAAGGGACGAGAACTAATACTGGGAGGTATAAAAATTCCTCATGATAAAGGATGTGTTGCCCACTCCGACGGCGATGTATTAATCCATGCCATTTGCGATGCTCTTTTAGGAGCAGCGGCTTTACGCGATATTGGATACCATTTTCCGGATACTGACAACCAGTTTAAAAATATTGATAGTAAAATTTTACTTAAAAAAACCAGTAAAATTTTACATGATAATGGCTACTCTTTGGGAAATATCGATTCAACCATTTGTTTGCAAAAACCCAAAATACAAAATTTTATTCCTGAAATGATTAAAACCCTGGCATCTGCTACAAATATAGCTGAAAATAAAATATCAATAAAAGCCACTACTACTGAAAACCTTGGTTTTATTGGTGAGGAAAAAGGAATTGAAGCTCATGCTATAGTTGTTATCGAAAAATCACCTTAATACAATATTTTTATTATTCCCATATTTTTTATATATTTCAGATGAGTTTTTTTTATAAAACTTTAGCAATCAATTTTTTATATTAGAATTTAAAATATATAAAGGATGAAGAAAACACTTGTTTTGGGTGCAAGTCCTAATCCCATTAGATTTTCGCATAAAGCTGTAAAAAGCTTGGTAAGACATGGACACGAAGTAGTTCCTATAGGAAATCGTGAAGGCGATATTATGTGGCAAAAAATTATTGTTGGCAAACCCAAAATCAAAGATATCCATACGATTACAATATACTTAAACCCCAAAAATCAAAAAGAATACTACAAATATATTCTTAGTCTTAAACCCAAGCGAATAATATTTAATCCAGGATCTGAAAATCAGGAATTAATCGAGCTTGCCATGCAAAACGATATTGATGTTACAATTGCTTGTACCTTAATTATGCTAAACAATAATCACTATTAAATGATAACAAACATTACTAATTTTGAACAATTTAATGCAGCTAAAAAAAACAAAGGTTGCTTAATATACTTCTCACACGAAAAGTGTAATGTTTGTAAAGTATTAAAACCCAAAGTGCATCAACTAATTTCCGAAGATTTTCCAAAAATAAAAATGTTTTATTGCAATACCGAATTATATCCTAAAATTGCAGCACAAAACTCTATTTTCACAGTTCCCACTATCATTATTTTTTTTGATGAAAAAGAATTTTTTCGCAAAAGCAGAAACATTGGAATTCAAGAATTAAAAAATGATCTTGAACGACCTTATTTAATTATGTTTCAATAATTAATATTTCTTTAATAAAAAATTTTAAGAATTTATCCGTAGTTTTTTACAAATATTTGTAACTTTCTTTCACGTAAAAATCATGTGATTGGCTGACAATGAAAAAATATTTTAACAATATTTTTAAACCTAAAAAGCATAAGGAAGAAAAAATATTTCCAAATGATCTTAATGAATCATCATCAGGATTCAAAAATTTTCTTTTAGAGTTAGGTAGCTTAAGTCGATTTACTGGCAATTTTTTCAGAGAACTATTCAGCTACCCACTCGAAATTAATGAATTCTTAAAACAGTCATACCGGATAGGGCTAAGCACCTTACCGCTAATTAGTATTACTGCATTTATAATGGGCTTAGTATTAACACTACAATCGCGCCCTGTATTGGTTGACTTTGGTGCCGAATCATGGCTTCCAGGAATGATTTCTGTTTCTATCGTTCGGGAAATTGGCCCTGTAATTACTGCATTAATTTGTGCCGGTAAGATTGGTTCAGGAATTGGTGCAGAACTAGGTTCTATGCGAGTAACCGAACAAATTGATGCCATGGAAGTGTCCGGGACCAATCCTATCAAGTATTTAGTAGTTACTCGCGTATTAGCAACAACATTTATGATTCCTATTCTGGTTTTTTATTCCGATGCAATTTCTTTTTATGGGTCTTATGTCGCTGTTAACATGCACGGATATATCTCTTTACAACTTTTTATTACACAAGCTTTTGACCCCTTGCATTATTTTGATATTGTTCCGGCAACCATTAAAACATTTTTTTTCGGATTTGATATTGGAATTATCGGTTGCTATAAGGGCTATTATTCTACTAAAGGAACCGAAGGTGTTGGCCGTGCGGCAAACTCAGCAGTGGTGATATCATCGTTGGTAATTTTTATTATCGATTTAATTGCCGTTCAATTATCTGAAATAATTCATATTTTCTCAATATAAGATGGAAAATAATAATGACATATTAAAGAATACGAATAACAATTATGTGGTAGAAATTGAGCATTTGCAAAAATCATTCGATGGAAGAATGATTCTAAAAGATATTAATTTAAAGGTAAAAAAAAGCGAAAATGTAGTAATCCTTGGAAAATCAGGTATTGGAAAATCAGTATTGATAAAATGCATTGTTGGTTTAATATATCCGGATAAAGGTTCAGTAAAAGTTTTTGGGAAAGAAGTAACCCAAATGAATCATAATGAGTTAGATGAAATGCGCACTCGCGTAGGATTTATTTTCCAAAGCAATGCATTATACGATTCGATGACCGTTAGGGAAAACCTTGAATTTCCATTACGAAGGAATAAAATCATCACTGATAAAAAAGAAATTGACAACCTGGTTTACGAAGCACTTAATAATGTAGGTTTAACAGATGCTATTGATAAAATGCCTGCAGAATTATCAGGGGGGATGAGGAAAAGAATTGGGCTGGCCCGAACGTTAATTCTAAAGCCGGAAATCATTCTTTACGATGAACCAACAACCGGTTTAGATCCATTAACTTCAAGAGAAATAAGCAAATTAATCAATACTATTCAAAATAAATTTAATGCATCATCTATTATTATTACACACGACCTCGAATGTGCAAAAAGAACATCCAATAGAATATTAATTTTACAAGATGGGGTTTTTTATGCAGAGGGGAGTTTTGAAGAGCTAAAAACTAATCAAGACCCATTTGTTAAATCATTTTTTGTAACCGTTTAAAATCTTTAAGCCATGCGAAATACAAAACAAAATAATATTAAATTAGGATTATTTGTCGGCTTAGGTGCCTTAATTTTTATCCTGGCTATATATTACATTGGCAGCCAGAGCAATATTTTTGGACGTAATTTTACCGTAAGTGGTGTATTTAATGATATTAGCGGATTGAGAGTGGGAAATGATGTTCGCTTTTCAGGTATCAATATCGGAACTGTTTCTAAAGTAGAAATTATAAACGATTCCCTCGTAAGAGTTGATCTTTCGGTTCAAAACGATATAAAAAAATTTATCCGAAAAGATTCAAAAATGGAAATTGGTTCAGAGGGCCTTATGGGTAATAAGATTGTAAACATATATAGCGGCAGCAGACATGAAGAGATTATTGAAAACGGAGACTATCTGGAAACTATTGAGGTTGTTAATATCGATAACATCATTAAACAAATTAATACATCAAGTCTAAACACTACCAGAATTACCGAAAATCTTGCAGAAATTACCGATAAAATAAACCGTGGTGAAGGAATTTTTGGAAAAATTTTTGCCGATGAGGATTTTTCTAAAAATCTTAGTTCAATAGCAACAAACACAGCTAATTTAACTAAAAACTTTACCACAATAACTCATAAAATAAATCATGAAAAAGGAACTATTGGAAAACTATTATCGGATACATCCTTAGCAAAGGAAGTTGAACGTGCAGGTATAAACCTCAGAACATCTACTGATAATCTGGTTGCTATTACTGATCAGGTAAAAAAAGGACAGGGCTTATTCGGAGAAATCTTTACAGACACAACGTTTACCAGCTCATTGAGTAAGTCGGGCAAAAACCTTGCCTATACAACCGATAAAACAAAAACAATTTCCGATAATCTGGAGAAACTAACCTTACAGGTAAATGAAGGACAAGGATTAATAACTAAATTATTATTTGATACGGCTTTTGCCGATAGTGTTGAAGTTACAGTAAACAGCATTAATAAGAGTGCCGCAGAAATTGAAGAAGCTGCAGCGGTAATCAAACGAAACTGGTTATTAAGATTATTTTCTAAAAAAGAAAAGGAAAAATAAATTTAATTTTTAAAACGTTGGATTAAGTAAAAAATAAATTGAGGCATGATTCAATATTGAATCATGCCTCAAAATCTTATAATAAAAGATACCTTTAAAAAAGATTATCCAACAAATCATCGTCAGCAATATGGGGTAGCGTAACCTTTAATTCGGATGTACGTTCCATTTCACGTTGAATGGCAAAAATTGCTCCATCATTCCTTGCCCAGCTTCTGCGGGCAATTCCATTGTTTACATCCCAATGTAACATCATTTTTAATCGCAGCGAAGCTTCCTGGCTACCATCCAAAACCATTCCAAATCCACCATTGATAACTTCACCCCAACCTACGCCGCCACCATTATGGATAGAAACCCAGGTAGCACCACGGAACGAGTCGCCAATTACGTTCTGGATAGCCATATCGGCTGTAAACTGAGACCCGTCGTAAATATTTGAAGTTTCACGGAAAGGAGAATCTGTTCCGGAAACATCATGATGGTCACGGCCTAATACTACTGGTGCAGAAATTTTTCCTTCTTTAATGGCTTTATTAAAAGCTTCGGCAATTTTTATACGTCCTTCGGCATCGGCATATAAAATGCGGGCCTGCGAACCAACTACCAGCTTATTTTCTTTGGCGCCCTGAATCCAACGGATATTATCTCGCATTTGTTGAGTAATTTCATCAGGGGCTGTAGAAGCTATTTCTTCCAACACCTGCATCGCTATTTTATCAGTCGTATCTAAATCTTCGGATTTTGACGATGTACAAACCCAACGGAAAGGGCCAAACCCATAATCGAAACACATCGGCCCCATAATATCCTGCACATACGATGGATATTTAAACTTACCGTCTTTTTTTAAAATATCGGCTCCAGCCCTGCTCGATTCCAATAAAAATGCATTTCCATAATCGAAGAAATACATGCCTTTTGCCGTCAGTTTATTAATGGCAGCAACCTGTCTTTTCAACGATTCTTGTACATGTTTCTTAAATTCTTCGGGCTCTTCGGCCATCATCCTATTGGATTCTTCATAGGTTAATCCGGCAGGATAATAACCACCCGCAAATGGATTATGTAACGAAGTTTGATCTGAGCCTAAATCAATTTTTATATCTCTTTCATCCAATCGTTCCCACAAGTCGACAATATTTCCAAGGTAAGCAATAGAACGCGTTTTTTTATCTTTTTTGTACTCCAAAGCCATATCAATGGCTTTATCCACATCATCGGTAATCTCATCAACCCAACCCTGCTCATGTCGCTTTTTGGCAGCTTTAGGATTTATTTCAGCAGTAATACTAACTACTCCGGCAATATTACCTGCTTTAGGTTGAGCACCACTCATACCACCCAACCC
>JAXHVS010000126.1:19390-40455 GCA_034189025.1 Bacteroidota bacterium | reverse complement strand
TAGAACTGATACCCAAATAACTCGAAATTAGTGCTATTGTATTTAGTTCGGATGCATCCACCTGTCCATCGGCTTTTGCTACACCCAGCATTAAATGGATTAATTCCAGTCGTGATGAATAATCTAAATTTTGCTTTATTTGGATACATACAGATTGTACTGGGATATTTTGTTTCAAAATATCGCGAAGCAAACGAATGGCTTCTGTGGCAGAATCTTCTCCAAAAGATTGTACAAAATATTTTTTAATATAATTTAACTCAGATTTCAATACTTTCCCATCTGCTTTCATAACAGCAGCGATAAGTACAAGTAAGCTAGCAGCAAAACTGCCTGTGGTTGTCATAGAATAACCTGACTTGGGCTGAGCCTCAACATTCTCCATTAAAGAACCCAGGGCAAATCCTAAAATACCTCCAAGAGGGCCAAAAAATGCCCATCCTAAACCGCCGGCTATCCATTTACTAAATTTTCCCATAACAACTAAATTCTATTAATTATTTCTTGATGAATATCAACTACTTGTGGTAATACCATTCTGTCATCATCATTATAAATCGTAAAATCAGCAAGTTTCATTCTCTTTTCATCACATAATTGATTCTTCATCCGGCTTATTACCTGGTCTTTACCAATATTGTCACGTTTCATTACACGTTCTATCCTGCTTTCCTGGCGTGCATGTACATTTATTATATAATCTAAATCAAGATAAGCATTGCTTTCAAAAAGAATAGCTGCTTCTTCAATCACATATTTACTTGTTTGTTTTTCTGCCCAGTCTAAAAAACACTCTCGTACCTTTGGATGAACGATAGCATTTACATTGCCCAAAGCCTTACTATCGTTAAAAATAATTTTAGCCAGGATATCTTTTTTCAGTTTCCCATTATGGTAAATATCATGTCCGAATAATTGCTGAATTTGTTCAATCACTTCCTTATCGGTATTATATAATTCTTTTGCTTCGATATCGGCATTAAAAACAGGGACTCCAAGATGACCAAAAATTTCACAAACAAGAGTTTTTCCACTGCCTATTCCGCCAGTTACTCCTACTTTAATCATTTTTACGTTCAATTAAATATTCCACTGCCTGGGGGTAAAATCTTAAAGACCTGATATAATCAGGCGAATTAGTTATCCTAACTTTTACTTTATTTTGATTTACATTAATATCATTATAATCAACATCTGCATCAAAAAACTGGGGTAACACTTTATCATAATCGCTCAGGGCAACTAGATATGAAACAGATATCTCATTGGGAAATGTTCTTAATACAAGGGAATCGGGAACATTTTTAACTTTTAACGGAATTTTTAAGCTACCTTCGGTATATTTTTCAACAGTTATAGAAATTTCTACTTTTTCATCAGAATAATCAACGTTATCATATCGATCTAAGGCAATATACTGTTTATAATTTTTAGTTAAATCAGTAATTTCAACATTCTGGGTATAAATCTTATTTATCGTATCGATAATAGGATTAGCACCAGAAATTGTAACACTATCGGGTTGAATTAAAATATTGCCTTTAATCATATATTGAGAGGCAGGAATTGGATTGACTTTTGACTCTACCGGAACTTTTTTACTAACCCTGCTGGCAAAATCAAAAAATAATGTGTCGGGTTGAATGGTTATTATTTGTAATTCGGAACTTATTTGCTGCTCAATTTTATCCGACAGGTCCTTAGTTAATGAATAAAATTTTACATAATCCTGTTGTGAATATAATCGCATGTTTAATGTATTAACATCAATAACAAAAGGCAAAAATTTATTACTTATTTTATACTCAAGTAATTTATAACCATAAGCCTTTACCTTAATATCAAAGTACTTAGGCATCTCATTAACCAAAATTTTATCTTTTGGGAAATTTACATATCTTATGGGTAAGGTAACTTCGGTTTCATATTCCTGTTCCAGTTGATTAAGAAACCAAAAAATGGTAGCAATAAAAACAAAGATCAAAAATACAAAAAGCCTTTTGTCAGATTTAAAATTTCGTCTGGCAAAAAAATTTTTAATATTATCTTCGATATTCTCTGTCACTTAAATAAAAATTAAAAAGGAGCTGTCCAAAAAGTAATTTTTTTTAATGCATACATCAATAGGCTAAGTGTAACACGCTTTTTATTAGCTCATTATAATATTAAGCCCGCCTGCCGACGGGCAGGCTTGTCGAAATATGAACATCTAAAAACACTTTTTGGACACCCTCTTATAAAAATACAAAATTATTTTGCTGAATTGATATCAGTAGCATCTTTTAAAATAGCACTTTTATCAATTTTAATTTTTACATTATTGTCTATTTCAACAATAACATAGTTATCTTTAATACCATCAACTTTACCGTAAATTCCACCTGTAGTAACCACTTTATCACCTTTCTGTAACGATTCTCTATATTTTCTCAATTCTTTCTGCCGCTTCATTTGCGGACGAATCATAAAGAAATAGAAAATAAGGATTATTAACAATAAAGGCAAAAAAGAAGTTAAAAGGCTTTGGCCCTCAGCAGGCTGTCCCATCAATAATACATACAATAAATTGTTCATCATTTTAAATTTTAATTAAGATTTATAATTATTTTTTTATAACATTTGCTCGAATATACAGCGTATGTTTTCCCTGTTTTGTATTCATTTGTAAAATCACATTTTTGTATTGCACACCACGCCTCCCGGAGCTATCGAAAATCACTTCTACATACCCGGAACTTTCAGGCGGCACCGCATTTTTTGTATACTTAGCAACCGTACAACCACATGTTGAGTATGCATCTTTAATCAATAAATCGGATGAACCGATATTTTTAAAATTAAAAGTATAAGCAACCTGTTCCCCTTGCATCAAATTTCCAAAATTATGATATAAGGTATCAAATTTAACATTGGTTACTCCACTAACATGTGGTAAAACATTTTGTTTATCCTTCTGATTTTTCAAAGAACATGCTGCTAAAAAAAGTAAAGTTATCCATAAAAAATTTTTCCACATTTTATGCCTGAAAATTTGCATTACAAAGTAATAATTATTTTTTCAAACCATCAAGAAATATTATATTTCACCTATTAATCCACGTCCTGATTTCTTTATTTTCCCTTCGTTTTTTAAATCAGCAACAATTTTATCTAACACACCATTTATAAATATATTGCTTTTTTGTGTACTATAAAATTTAGAAATCTCAATATATTCATCCAAAGTAACTTTAACGGGAATTTCATTAAACTCAATCAATTCCGAAATAGCAAGGGCCATAACCACAATATCGATAAATGCAACACGCTCAATATCCCAATTCTTAATATAATCGGCAATTAATTGTTGATATTCGTTATGTTTTAATATTGTTTTACGAAACAATTGTTTTACAAAATCTATATCATCTTCGTTTTTAAACAACGGCATCAGTTGTTCCGATTCGTCACTCGATGCATTAAAACTTTTTAGTGTTTTAATAATCATCCCGGTAATAAAATCCAGGTCATCGTTCCAATAAATACTTTGTTCTTCTAAATTTTGGTGTAAAGGTTCGTGGATGATAATAATTTTTGAATATAAATCAATAATAAACTTTTTATCTTCTTTATATGTTCGTTGAGGTGAGTTCATATAATTCTGATAGTATTCCGAATTCTTAATTTCCAGATATAGATTTTTTATTAACTCAGGATAATTTACCCAGCTTAATTTATTATCGTTTAAATATTTATTAAGTTGTTTATTTTTTTCTAACTGCTTAATCAGCTTATTATCAACAAATTTTGTATTAGGATTTAAATCTTCACTAGTAGGGATCATTTTCTGGGAATACAATTCAATTCTTGATTGGGCATATTTTACAATATCAATAATCAATAACAATAAATAATGATATAAATCGTATGATTTTTGAATGCTAAAGAATAACTCTTTTTCAGCCTGATTTACAGATTGTCCATGGGATTTTAAATGAGCATAACAAATTTGAAGTATTTTAATGCGTAATAATCTTCGGCTAATCATTGGTTAAGAACTCCTTAATATTTAATATTAAATTTTAATTTTGAGACTGCAAAGTAAATGATTTTTTTAAAATAGCCGGTAGTATTTTTCGATATTTTAAAACTATTTAACGCTTTGTTAATATTAACAAGAAATTAATAAATAGTGAAAATCAAAATTATGAACATGCATGTTGAAAACAGGATTCTAAAAAATATCTATTTTTTGATGATTTAATAATAATTTTTTTACTTTTGGGTGTTGATTAATTTAAACCAACTAAATTATTTAAAGATGGATGGATACGACAAAAATGAAGAGTTAGAGAAAAGCGAAAACAACAACGAAACAAACAACAACGGACGTGATGAAATTTTCTCTAAAGTTGTAAGAGCAGGGAAAAGAACTTACTTTCTTGATGTAAAAACAACCCGAAAAAATGATTATTATCTTACCATCACAGAAAGTAAAAAAAGGTTTAATCGGGATGGAAAACATTATTTCGAGAAACACAAAGTTTTCTTATATAAAGAAGATTTTGATAAGTTTACCGAGAACCTTCATGAAGTAATTGACTTTATTAAAAATGCAGTTCAAAATCAGGAAAACGAATCATTTGAACCTGCAGAAGTCAACGCTGAAGTAGAAAAGCCAAAAGACGAAAATTATACTTCAGACATTAATTTCGATGACCTGGGTGAAAATAAAGAATAAAAAAAAGCTGGCAAATGCCAGCTTTTTTCATTTTTTACATTTGCTTTAATCATATTTTTCCATCTTATCTTCGATGGTTACGTTACCATCTTTTCTATTTTGGATTTTTACATAAACCAACATTTCGTCAGCACCTTTCTCAAAACAAACTTCTTGTAATTTTTCAACTACACTCATAATATCCTGGTAAGGCCCTTCAATAACAGTTTCAAATGGACAAACCCTGTATCGCAAACCCGAATCATTAATCACTTTTATGGCTTCGTCAACCAATGCATAGGGTTCTTTTACTTTTGATTTGGGCAATACTTGTACAGCAACATTTACCTGATGATTCATAACATTATTTATTTTAAAATTTCACAACCCTTTATCTTTAAAAAATTTCTTTATCTCAGTATAATCTAACATCTTCACATTGGTAATTAAATACTGCTCATATAAAAAATCACCATATTGGTTGCACTCAGTAATAGAAGATTTAATTACATTTCCAATGGAAACTTCAATAGGAATTAAGGCAATAATAGAAACATATTTTTCAACAAAAGTAACTTTTTCTATTTTGCAATTGTTTTTTTCAAAAATATCTTCAAACTCGTTTTGTACAATTTTCTTTTGTGTGTTAGAAAAGCACTCGTCTGTTTTTAATTTACAAGCAATAAAATAACGCAATTTCTCTCCTTTTCCACCTAATCCGGTAGAGATAAATATTTGATTTTCGTCGAGCAAACTAGTTTCCAGCCCTATACGACAATGTTGAAGTGCCAAAACTGACCATGAGTATAATTCTTCATCTTTTGTGTTAACTACTTTCTCAATTATGCGATAAGATTCCGGTTTATCAATAGTAGAAAGTTCTGCTAATAATTTTTTCTTCTTTTCAATCTCTGTTTCCGGATTAAAAAGTGTATTGGTTTCTTCTAAAACTACCTTCTCCTCACGTTTATTTTCAGATAATTCGTTAATAAGCTCAAAAAACTCAACCTGCAAATTTATATCCACTTGTTCTTCCAGAATACTGAAATCACCGCCCATCTCAATTAAAATGTCTTTCAATTTTTGATAGATATTATCCTCTTTCATATTTATTCTTTTGTAGCAAACTTAAGTTTTTTTTAGCATTTATAATGATTTTGCCATATTTAAATCTACCCATATCAACAAAGCACTTAAAAGATTGTTAAAAAAATACCATCTTTATGGTATTGTTTGTTAAAATGATTAGATATATTTTTGGAATCTTTGAAATAAAAGGTAGACTATTAGATTAAATGCGATTATCACAACTAAAAAATAACGAACAGGGTATTATAACGAAGGTTCGAGGGCGTGGAGCTTTTCGAAAACGAATTACTGAAATGGGCTTTATTAGAGGCCAAATGGTAAAAGTGATTAAAAATGCTCCATTAAAAGACCCGGTTCAATACAGCCTCATGGGATACGAGGTTTCACTACGACGTAGCGAAGCTTCATTAATTGAGGTAATTACCGAAGAAGAAGCTAAACAACTTACCCATAAATCATTTAATGGAGTTATTACCGAAGAAGCCTTAAAAACATCGGCACGTAAAAAAGGAAAAGAAATTCAGGTAGCTTTGGTGGGGAATCCAAATTCAGGGAAAACTTCTTTATTCAATTTTGCATCCAGGTCAAGAGAACATGTAGGCAATTACAGCGGGGTAACTGTTGACTCAAAAACAGCGCTTTGTAAAGTGGATGATTATGTGCTTAACATTACAGACCTTCCCGGAACCTATTCATTATCGGCTTATACTCCCGAAGAACTTTTTGTACGAAAATTTATTTTAGGAGAACTACCTGATGTGGTTATTAATGTTGTAGATGCTTCAAATCTTGAACGCAATCTTTACCTTACCACCCAGTTAATCGATATGGATATTAAGGTGGTAATAGCCCTTAACATGTACGATGAACTCAAAAAGAAAGGTGATGCTTTTGATTTTAATTCATTGGGAAAAATGTTGGGTATTCCTATTATTCCAACAGTAGGTTCTAAGGGTATGGGGGTAAAAGAGTTATTCGATAAAGTTATTGAAGTTTATGAAGATAAAGATCCAACCGTAAGACATATTCATATTAATTATGGTAAAGATGTAGAAAATTCAATTCGCAATATACAAGATGCAATTTGGGAAAATAAACGATTAACCGATATTGTTTCCTCTCGCTTCTATTCTATCAAACTATTAGAAAAAGATGAAGCAGCTAATTTCTCCCTTTCTAAATGGGGCAACTACAATACCATAAAACAAATAACAGAAAAGGAGATTCAAAAATTAGAATCGCTATTAAATGAGGAAACCGAAACCATTATTACCGATGCAAAATATGGTTTTATAACCGGAGCCTTGAAAGAAACTTATAAAGGAAACATCCAAACACGAAGAAAAAATACAGACAAAATAGACAAATTTCTAACACACAAGTATTTTGGGTTTCCTATCTTTATTTTCTTTCTGTGGGTTATGTTTTTTTCCACTTTTAAATTAGGGCAATATCCTATGGAATGGATCGATGCTCTCATTGGATTTCTTGGAAATGGAATAAATAATATTATGACACCGGGCCCATTAAAGGATTTAATTATTAATGGTATAATTGGCGGTGTTGGCGGGGTAATTGTTTTTCTTCCTAATATTTTAATCTTATTCTTTTTTATCTCCATAATGGAAGATACAGGATATATGGCCCGAGCAGCATTTATAATGGATAAAATTATGCACAAAATAGGTCTTCACGGGAGATCTTTCATTCCATTAATTATGGGATTTGGATGTAATGTTCCTGCCATTATGTCTGCAAGAACCATAGATAATCCACAAAACAGGCTTCTGACGATTCTTATTATTCCCTTTATGTCATGCAGTGCCCGTCTTCCGGTTTATGTATTAATAATTTCTGCCTTTTTCCCCCATTATCCTGGCACTGTTTTATTCTCAATTTATATGATTGGAATAATTGTTGCTGCTTTAGTAGCCATACTTTTTAAGAAAACCATATTTAAATCAAAAGAGGTACCTTTTGTAATGGAGCTGCCTCCCTATCGAATACCAACACCTCGTAATTCCATTAGACATATGTGGCATAAAGGTTCACAATATCTAAAAAAGATGGGAGGCATAATATTAGTAGCATCCATTATAATATGGGCATTAGGGTATTATCCAAAAGATATTGATTACTCCGTGGACTATGACCAAAAAATTGAACAAATCACTCAATCCAATCCAGAAGCACAAGATAAAATACAAACCATTGTTAACAAAAAAAATGCAGAAAGGCAGGAACAATCTTATATTGGACAAATAGGTAAATTTATAGAACCGGTAATGCGCCCATTAGGTTTTGATTGGAAAATGAGTGTTAGTATTTTATCGGGTGTTCCTGGAAAAGAAATTGTAGTGAGTACAATGGGCGTACTTTATCAGGCCGAGGATAATGGTTCGAATGTACACGAAAATTTAGTTGTCAGGCTTCAAAACGAAAAAGACGAAAACGGAGATAAAATTTTTACTCCACTTATTGCTTATACATTTTTACTTTTTATTTTACTATATTTTCCATGTGTAGCTACAATTATTGCTATTAGCAAAGAGTCCGGCCACTGGAAATGGGGTATCTTTACTATTTTCTACACAACCGCTCTAGCATGGATTATATCATTTTTGGTATATCAAACCGGAACATTAATTTCAAATTTATAAAGTTATGATTCAAGAACTCATTGTATATATTATTATTTTTTCGTCGGTAATTTATAGTGTATATCACATTTATACATTTTTTAAAAATACTGCTAAATCGGGTTGCAATTGCTCGGGTTGTAATTTAAATCCTGACATTGCCCACATCAAATCGCTTATTAAAAATAAATAACGATAAATCGGATTTTATCTTAATAGATAAAATTATATTCGTATTTTTATCCTTACTAAAATGGTTATAAATGGACTGGTTTTTATTAATAATAGCAATACTTTTAATTATTTTAGGCTTATTGGGGTGTATCTTGCCTGTTATCCCCGGCCCTCCGCTTAGCTTTTTGGGATTATTAATAGTGCATTTTACAGAATTTGCAGATTATACTACAAATTTTTTAATCATAGTTGCTTTTATAGCTATTTTGGTAACAGTACTCGACTATATAGTGCCTATATGGGGAACCAAAAGATTTGGCGGAACAAAAGCCGGAATGTGGGGAGCTGGAATAGGAATGATAATAGGCATGATATTTTTAGGCCCCCTGGGATTAATATTAGGCCCTTTAGCAGGGGCAATCATTGGTGAATCTTTAAAAGGAGCTAATAATAAAGATGCTTTCAGAGCCGGGCTTGGAGCATTTATAGGTTTTTTAACTGGTGTTGGGTTAAAGCTTGCAGCTTCTATTTATATTACGTATCATTTTATTAAAGGTATTTTTTAAATTGAAAAAATTACTTCGTATTTTACTTATTTTCTTTTCATTAGGTTCTAGCCACTTAACAGCAAATGATAATATTGCAATTAGTTTGCTCACATGTTCCAGTGGTAAAGAAACTTTTACCGCATGGGGACATAGTGCTATTCGAATTGAAGATTCTGTTGCTAACATTGATGTTGTATATAATTTTGGCCTGTTCGATTTTAACACCCCTAACTTTTATCTGAAATTTGTAAAAGGTAAATTAAACTACATGTTAGGTGTACATGCTACCCAACAATTTTATATGAGTTATTTAAAGGAAAACAGGCAAATTATTGAACAAAAACTTAATTTAACTCATCAAGAAGAAATTAAAATTATACGCCGTTTAGATTATTTATATAAACCAGAAAACAGATATTATTTATACAGCTTTGTTGGTAAAAACTGTACAACGGAATTAAGAGATATTATTTTGGAAAATGTTGAAACTAACTTTAAAAATGAATTAACCAATAAAACACCTCGAAAACAAATTAATGAGTTTTTACATGATCGTTTGTGGTTAAAATTTGGCATGAGCCTAATAATGGGCTATAAAGTAGATCGAAAGATTAATAAATTTGAAAGTATGTTTTTACCCGATTATTTATACCATGGACTTAATGAGCTTAAAACAAATAACCAACCATTAGTTGCGTCAGAAAATATATTTAATCCGGTTAAAACAGAAAAAAAATCATATCCATTTTTAATTAGCCCAATATTTGTATTATCAATACTTTTTCTTGCTTCTATTTTTGTTCAATCCACATATTTTCAAAATTCAATATTAATTATTGTGGGTGTTATAGGCCTTATAATTTTTGTAGTGAGTTTATTTTCGGAACATCCTGAATTAAAATATAACTTAAATTATTTATGGCTAAATCCGCTTTATATTGTTACTGTATTATTAGGTACTTTAAATAAAAACAAAGCTAAATTCTATTTAACTCTACTTTTACAATTTTTATCTTTTGCAATTGTATTTATATGGCTTTTTAATATACAGGATTATAATATTGCTTTCATTCCTCTATTCTTTATGCTAACATTATTAAATTACAGAACTTTTAAAAAATACAAGTTATTTAGTTCGCGATTAACTAAAAAATATGAACGATGAAAGATTTTAGTAAGGATATAGTTGTACCGGTTAACTTCTCTAATGATACGGATAACTCATTAGAAGAAGCGCGTTTTCTGGCTAAAAAACTGAATAGTAAAATTCATTTAATTAATGTAATTGAAATTACTGATTGGTGGAATAGCCTGGTTCTAAGTAAAGATGTAAAAGAAAAACTTATTCAGCTATCGAATGAAAATTTAAAAAACCTGGCTTCAAAATACAATGATATTGAATTTGAAATTAAGGTTTTACATGGCAGAATCCACGAGCAAATTTTAGATTATGCTGAATCTGTTCATGCCGGATTAATAGTTCTTTGTGATAAACATAAAAAAGACAAAGGAAATAAAATCTTAGGTTCTATAGTTACCCATGTAATTACCGAAGCTAAATGCCCGGTTATTACCATCAAAAACAAAATTGATACGGATTTTAAAAATATTGTTATTCCTATTGATTTAGCTGACGATACTGACCGAAAAGTGAATGTAGCCTTAGCTTTTAACCAATATGCCAAAGCAAAATTGCACTTTGTTTCAATCCTTTTTGAAAGTGTGGGAAACCGGAATATCCGTACCCGAAGAAAAGTAAAACACATTGAAAAAAAATTAAAAAAATATAATGCTAATTATACTTTTAAACTCCTGCGAAAAAAAAGAACCTATGCTTATCATGATGTATTAGAATATTCTGATAAAGTTAATGCAGACTTAATCATTATTATGACACATAAAGAACGTTACTCGTTTGATAATTATATTGGAGCTTTTGCTCACCGGATTATTAATTATTCACAAGCGCCGGTAATGACAATCACTTCTCAGGCAGTAAAATCAGGGAATCATTCGGTTGTTAATAAATTTATTGATCCGCTGGGAATTTATAAACCTGAATAAAAAACAATAGGGCACTAAAACAGCGCCCTCTTATTCTTAAATTGACTTTTAAATTTTTTAGGACCCTAATGTAGCTACCATTACAGCTTTAATGGTATGCATTCTGTTTTCGGCTTCGTCAAAAACAATAGACGCAGGCGATTCAAATACCTCTTCAGCAACTTCCATCGATTCAATACCAAATTTCTGATAAATCTCTTCACCAATTTTAGTCTCTCTATTATGAAACGCTGGTAAACAGTGCATAAATTTACACTTCGGGTTTCCGGTTAATTCCATCATTTTTTTGTTTACCTGATAAGGTTTTAACAACTCAATCCGCTCTTTCCAAACCTCTTCGGGTTCGCCCATAGATACCCATACATCGGTATAAATAAAATCACAACCTTTTACTCCTTCTTCAACATTGTCGGTAACAATAATTTCGGCTCCGGTTTCTTTGGCAATGTCTTTAGCCTGATTTACTAATTCATCAGTAGGCTGTACACTTTTGGGAGCTACCGAACGAAATTTCATTCCCATTTTAGCGGCACCTATCATTAAAGAGTTGCCCATATTGTTTCGAGCATCCCCAACATAAGCAAAAGTAACCTGGTGTAGAGGTTTATCCGAGTGTTCCATCATGGTTAAGAAGTCGGCCAAAATCTGTGTTGGATGAAACTCATTTGTTAATCCATTCCAAACAGGTACACCCGCATACTTAGACAACTCTTCAACAACTTCCTGGCCAAAACCACGATATTCAATACCATCATACATTCGGCCCAAAACTCTTGCAGTATCAGCCATTGATTCTTTATGCCCGATTTGTGATCCTGAGGGGCCTAAATAAGTTACATGAGCGCCCTGGTCTAAGGCAGCTACTTCAAAAGCACATCTTGTTCGGGTAGATGATTTTTCAAAGATAAGAGCAATATTTTTCCCTTTTAACTTTTGCTGTTCTGTTCCGCTATACTTTGCTTTTTTTAAATCAGCAGAAAGTTCTAACAAAAAATTGATTTCCTTTGGAGTAAAATCCAATAGCTTCAAAAAGCTTCTATTTCTTAAATTAAATGCCATAACTTATCAATTTAATAATTATTATTTACTATTTATTAATGTTTTATTTCTTTAGTCTTCGTATTCCATGGTAATTTTAGTACCATATGAACGATCTTCTAATTTAGTAGCTTCTGTAATTACACTTTTTTTACCGCCTTTTTCGATAAACTGTAAGCAAGCATCAATCTTAGGAGCCATACTACCTTTAGCAAACTGTCCTTCGGCCATATATTTATCAGCATCGGCTTTACTTAAAAACTCTAATTTTTTCTCATTAGGTTTTTTATAATTAATATAAACATATGGGACATCTGTTAAAATATAAAATTCATCAGCCTTAATTCTTGCAGCTAATAATGAAGAAGCTAAATCTTTATCAATAACGGCTTCAGAAGGCCTAACATCTCCTTTTTCGTCAAAATAAACAGGAACTCCACCACCTCCGGCAGCAATAACTATATTTCCCTGGCGTGCTAATGCTTCAACCACATTTTCGTTCATTATGCTAATTGGTTTTGGAGAAGGTACTACTCTTCTCCAACCTCCATGAGCTTTTACCTCTTCTTTAAATTCCCAACCTTTATCAGCCGCCAATTTATCAGCTTCCTCTTTGGTATAAATTTTACCTACACGCTTTTGAGGATCCTTAAATGCAGGATCATCTTTATCAACCTGAACACAAGTTACCAACGTAACAACCTCTTTTTGTATATTGTGCTTTTTAAGCACATTACGCAACATTCGCTCAATCATATATCCAATACCTCCCTGAGAATCGGCTACACATACATCCAGAGGCATTTGCGGAATTTGATACATATGTTCACCTGCATCATTTCGCATTAAAATATTGCCTACTTGAGGGCCATTACCATGGCCGATAACAATATCATAACCCTCTTTAATTAAATACACCAGATTTTCAAGAGTGTCAAAAGTGTTTTGCTCTTGCTCATCTATGGTTCCTATCTGATTACCGCGCAAAAGAGCATTACCTCCTAATGCAATTACAGCTAATTTATTCATAATCACTAATTTATATATTATTAATATTTAAAGCTACAAATCTATAAAAAAAAATCGTATCTAAAATCTCTTATAAAACATAATCGATAATAAATCAACTTAATAAAAAAAATTCAAGCTATTAATCAAAAAATTAGAACCACTAATCAATTCTTTTTGTTTTTTGCTAATGGTTTATTTAAATTAGTTAACTTATTTACTATTTAATTTGTATTAACCCTTAATATCTAAACATGAAATTTAGATTCTTTGTTTTTATTTTAATATTTGGTTTAACAATCATTTCCTCATGTGATAAATTACAACAAAAAGAACGGATAAAAGAAGGTTTTATCGAATATAATATTGAATACCTTAACGATACGCTTGGCAGTTTTATGATTGGGCTTTTACCCAAAAAAATGATCATTAAATTTAAGGATAACAACACATTAAATAAAATTGAAGGATTTTCAGGCATTGTAAGCTTTACACATATACAAAACTATAAAGAAAAGGAAAATACCACCTTAGTTAAAGTACTTAATAAAAAATATAAATACATTGAAAAAATCAATGATTCGTCGATCTTTTTTGAGGAATTTCCTGGTATGAAAATAATTTTGCAAGATGAAGAAAAAGAAATTTGCGGATTCCATGCACAAAAAGCTAAAGTAACAGTGCCCGATACCAATATTAAACCTTTCAATATTTATTATACTAATGATATTAGTATTAATAATGTTAATTCACAAACTCCCTTTAAATCCATCGATGGTGTTTTGTTAGAATTTCAGGTTAAATTCTATGACCTGGATATGAAATTAACGGCCACAAAAGTACAGGAGGCAGAGATATCTTCAGATCACTTTAAAGTACCCGAGGACTACCAAAAAATAAACCAAAAAACCATGGTAGAGATCATTGAGTTACTGAAGCAATAATTTCATTCCTGCGAAGTTTTCAGAATAAAAAGAATTTGTGACTATATTTGCTGTAAATTATTTTACTTTGCAGATATTGTAAAAGCATGATTAAACAAAAAAGTATCCAATAATAAATGGCAAAGAAAAACGGCAAAAAAAATAAATCGTTAAATGACGAACGATTAAAAATAATTCTGGGGATTTTTACTTTATTTTTAGCTGCATTCTTAACTCTTGCTTTCATTTCCTATTTCTTTACCTGGAAAGTAGACCAGAGTTTTGAATATTCAAAAGTTATTTCAGGCATTGAGATTAATGTAGAAAACTGGTCGGGAAAAGCAGGAGCCCATTTTGCCAATCTATTTATTAATAAATGGTTTGGAATTGCTTCATTTACGTTTCCATTTTTACTCATTGTAATAGGTTTGCGGTTTTTCAATATCAAATTATTTTCCATCCGTAAAACACTTAAATTATCTATTTTCGGGACCATCATCTTATCTGTTTTGTTAGGTTACTTATTTGGTAATTTGAATGGATATCTGGGGAGTGGCCTGGGTGGCGGACATGGCTATTTTATAGCCCTTTGGCTTAATTCTTTTTTAGGCAAAGTGGGTACAGCATTTTTGCTTACCCTTTCTATCATAGCTTTTTTTATTTTTTCTTCAAAAAAATCTATTATTTGGAGTAAAAAACTTTTTGCCGAATTATTGAATAAAGAATATAAGGTACCTGAGAATATCAAAAATATCGAACAACAAAAAGAAAATTCAACTAAAGTAAATGAGGAAGATAATGAACCGGAAGTTACTGAAGAAGAAATTGATGAGCAATTAAGTTTTACTACTCGCAGAATTAAGAAAGAAGAGGTTGACAAAACACAAACCAATCGGGAAAAAACATCAGAACAGGATGAAGATATTGAAATAACCATTGAAGAAAAACATGGAGAAGATAAGCTCAATGGCACGGTTAAAAATTATCAGATAGAAAATTACGACCCTACGTTAGAATTATCGTCGTATAAACTGCCACCACTCAGCTTATTAGAACAACACGGCGATGAATCGAATGGAGAAATTGATAAAGAAGAAATTATTGCCAATAAAAACCGTATTGTTGAAACGCTAGCTAATTATAAAATTCAAATTGATAAAATAAAAGCTACCGTAGGGCCAACCGTTACTTTATACGAAATTATACCTGCACCTGGAGTACGAATCTCCAAAATTAAAAACCTAGAAGATGATATTGCGCTTAGCTTAGCGGCATTAGGTATTCGTATCATCGCACCTATTCCCGGACGAGGAACAATAGGTATTGAAGTGCCAAACCAAAATCCCGAGATTGTATCAATGCGCTCTATTATCTCTTCCAAAGCATTTAGCGAATCGAAATATGAGTTGGCTATTGGACTAGGAAAAACGATATCAAACGATACTTACGTAGTAGATTTAACAAAAATGCCTCATTTATTGGTTGCCGGAGCTACAGGGCAGGGTAAATCGGTTGGATTAAATGCAATTATTACTTCATTGCTTTATAAAAAACATCCGGCTCAATTAAAATTTGTAATGATTGATCCCAAAAAAGTAGAGCTTACATTGTATACAAAAATTGAAAAGCACTTTTTAGCGAAACTTCCTGATTCGGAGGAGCCTATAATTACAGAAACTCAAAAAGTTGTTAATACATTAAATTCGCTTTGCATTGAGATGGACCATCGTTACGATTTGTTAAAAGCGGCTCATGTGAGGAATATTAAAGAATATAATACAAAATTTATTGCCCGGAAACTAAATCCAGAAAAAGGACATAAATATTTACCCTATATCGTTGTGATTGTTGATGAATTTGCCGATTTAATTATGACTGCTGGCAAAGAAATTGAGGGCCCAATTGCTCGTTTGGCACAATTGGCCAGAGCCATTGGAATTCATTTAATTATTGCAACACAGCGGCCATCAACGAACATTATTACAGGTGTAATTAAAGCAAACTTTCCTGCCCGAATGGCATTTCGAGTTTCATCAATGGTCGATTCGCGAACTATATTGGATACCCCGGGAGCAAATCAACTTATTGGCCGTGGAGATATGCTTATTACTTCGGGAAGCAATTTAATTCGCCTACAATGTGCTTTTATTGATACCCCTGAGTTAGATAAAATTACCGATTATATCCAGTCGCAACAAAGCTACCCTTCAGCTTTTATATTGCCTGAATATACTGCTGAAGGCTCGGAAGAAATAGGAGAAGTAGATTTTTCTAAACGAGATGCGCTTTTTGAAGATGCCGCAAGATTAGTAATTCGGCATCAACAGGGTTCAACCTCGCTAATACAAAGAAAATTCTCTATTGGTTACAATCGGGCCGGCCGTATTATTGATCAATTGGAAGCGGCAAATATTGTTGGCCCTTTTGAAGGAAGTAAAGCCCGACAGGTTTTATTCCAGGATGAATACGCATTGGAACAATATTTGAAAGATTTTTTGGAAAACAATTAAATCATTAATCATAATGAAAAAGACAATCGTTTTATTTGGGATTTTTATAGCTTTTTCTGCTTTTGCACAACAAGACCCTGAAGCTAAAGTTATTCTGGATAAATTATCAGAAAAAACAAAATCATATCAAAATATTCAAACCGAATTTAAAATCGATTATAAAAATATAAAGGATAACACGCAAAACTCATCTAAGGGAAGCATAACCATTGAAGGACAGAAATACAGGTTAAACTTTATGGGGTCAGAATCGTTTTTTAACGGTAAAACATTATGGAATTACCTGGAAGAAGTAAACGAAGTTAATATTTCCGAGCCAGATCAAAATGAGAAAGATATCTTTAGCAATCCACAAGATATTTTTACGATATACGACAAGGATTTTAAATACCAATTGATTGATCAATATAACGAAAATGGCACTTCAAAAGCGATTATCGATTTATATCCTTATGATATTGATGAAGATTATTCAAGATTACGGCTTGAAATTAATACGAATAACTATCAATTACTGTCAGTAACTATATTTGGAAAAGACGGATCACATTATGTGATTAATTTTTATAATTATAGAACCAACCTCGATATAGATAGCGCTTATTTCACATTCGACACTTCAGATTATCCTAAGGTGGAAGTTATTGATATGCGATGGTAATTAAAAAAGGCCTGATTAAAGGCCTTTTTTATTCGTTTTTTCACTTTTGTTCCTCCTCGGGATATTTGATCCTGGCATGATAGATGTTTACTAATTTTTGCTTAAAAATACCTTTTATTGTTGCAATATCTTTAAACGTGATATTGGCATTATCAAATTGACCGTCTTGCATTTGATTATCAATAATTGAATCTACCAGGTTATTTATTTTTTCCTCGCTAATATCTGACAAACTCCTAGATGCGGCTTCAACACTATCAGCCATCATTAAAGCTGCTGTTTCTTTAGAAAATGGTTTTGGGCCGGGATAAGTAAATTTATTAATATCTACTTCCTGTTCAGGAAATTTTTTAATATATGAACGATAAAAATATTGTACTCTTGTTGTTCCATGGTGCGTTCGTATAAAATCGGCCAGTGGTTCGGGCAATGAATGTTTTTTGGCCAATTCAACACCATCTTTCACATGGCTAATAATAATGTTTGCACTTTCGTCAAATTCGTGCATATCGTGCGGGTTAAACCCTGCCCTTTGATTTTCGATAAAATAAGCTGGATTAACCATTTTACCAATATCGTGATATAACGCTCCGGTTCGGACTAACAAGGAATTACCCCCTATTTTAAAAATAGCTTCTTCGGCTAAATTAGCTACTTGCATCGAATGCTGAAAAGTTCCGGGAGCTTTTTCGGCAAGTAAGCGTAATAGTTTCGAATTGGTATCGGAAAGTTCCATTAGCGTTAAATCCGATAAAAAACCAAATGCTTTTTCAAAAATATAAATAAGAGGATAAGCTAATAAAACAAAGCCTCCATTAATGGCGAAATAAACAAAATTATGAAGTTCAATATTAGTAAAATTCCCTTCTTGTGTAATAGCTAAACCAAAATAAACAAAGCTATAGGTTAGAAAAACCAATGCAGCTGTTAAAAACAATTTACCCCGGCGGTAAATATTTGTTAAACTAAAAATAGCTACAATTCCGGCAATAAAATTTAAAAAGATAAATTCAAAACCATTGGGAGCGAAAAATCCAACAATTAAAACGGTAATAATATGAATAAATAATGCAAGCCTTGAATCGTAAAATGTCTTAATAATAATAGGCACTAATGCAAAAGGAATAATATAAAGAACCTGAGTTGTAAAACGCGAAACAAGGACAACAATCAACACCAACATTAATATAAAAATTGTTTTCATGGTATGCGCTAATATTTCATTTCTAAAGTGCCATAAAAACAAAAACAATACAGCTATACAGGCAAAAACAAAAATAATTTGTCCGATTAAAATAATCTGATAAAAATATCCGGAACCTAATCGATTTTCCGATTCGTATTTAAGCGATTCCAGTATTCTATAGAGTTGGTTATCGATTATTTCGCCTTGTGATATAATTTTTTCACCCGCCTGCACCATTCCTCGTGTATTTGAAATATTCGCCAACATTTCAGCCTTCACATTTTCCGAAGTTTTCTGATCGTAAAAAATATTGGGTTTTATAAACTCATAAAGATTAATGGTTCTATAAAAATCGGGATGTTTTATTTTTTGTTGCTGATCCTCTAAATATTGATCTACATGATTTATAACTGTTTCGTAAGCTTTTTTTTCGGTATAAATTTGAGAATATTCATAAGTATCAGCCAGCTTATTTTTTAAAATAATAATTTCATCATCTTTACCTAACCCCTCAGTAATCTCGCTCGATTCTACAATCCCCGACCAGTAAATCTGATTTAAAATCTCCTGGGCATAATGTTTAAAATCCCTGGCATTTTGTGTAAATAATCGCTTATGGTAATTCGATTTTCCTTTTAGGGCTTTTGACATTAAATATTCATTCATTTTAATATCAAATGAGCTGGAAAACTTATCACTTTGTTGTTGTAAAACACTGCTATCATAAACAAAATAAGGATTGTAATTATTTAAAATACTATCTCTTTCTTCTTGTAACTGCTTATCGCTTTTATGAACGGGAAAATCAAAAGGAGCAATTAACGTAGTATGCATCCATGGACGGCCCTTCTGAAACTCATACCTGAATTTTCCTTCGCGGGGGAAGATATATACAATAATAGCTATGGTTAGCAAAAATAAAAATATGCGAAAAATTATTTTATAATGCTTTTTTAAAAAATTTAATATCTGCTTCATGTGATGTTCATTAATTTAAAAACACATTTATACAAATGTAAAAATTTAACCCGAATAATTCATAAATTATTCTATTGCTCCAAATAAAACAACATAAAGAAAAGAAAATTGTTTTGCCGATCAGATTTTAATATTCATCTTTATTTAATGATTATTATTCCGTTTTCTGAACTTATTTGTATTTTTATAAAATAAAAGATAAAATCTATGGACCAATTCGGGATTAGTGAGGTAAGTGTTATTCCGGTTCGTAAAGAACCGGCAGAGCAATCGGAGCAGGTTACCCAGATTCTTTTTGGCGAAACCTTTGAAATTATTGAAGAACAACCCAGGTGGGTAAATATTAAGTTAACCTTTGACCAATACGAAGGGTGGGTAGATAAAAAAATGGTTACTTATCTTACTCAAGAATCTTATCATAAAATTAAAAATAGCCCTTCCTATATTACCAAACAATATTTAACTCCTATTATTGATGTTGATAAAAATGAGATAATTAATCTGCCTCCGGGTTGTACTTTGCCTAATTTTAATGAAAAGGACAATCGATTCTTTATCCATCAACATAACTACTTAAAACAAGAAAATAGCCCACAAAATAATCTTAATGTTATAGACTTATGTAAACTATTTTTAAATGCTCCCTATTTATGGGGTGGAAAAAATATTTTGGGTATTGATTGTTCTGGTTTTGTACAGGTTATTTATAAAATTTTAGGAATTAGACTGCCCAGAGATGCCAGCATACAAGTAAATAAGGGAAAAACCATAAATTTTATTGGTGAAATTACGGCAGGTGATTTAGCATTTTTTGATGATGAAGAAGGAAATATTATCCATGTTGGAATCATTTTAAATAAAAATGAGATTATTCACGCTTCGGGTAAAGTTCGTATCGATAAATTTGATCATCAGGGTATTTTTAACAGAGATGAAAAAATATATACGTATAAACTTCGTGTTATCAAACGTTTAATATAAATATTATGGGCAAATTATATATTTTGGTATTTATTATTTCGGTTATTGTGGTTATATATATCATTGATAAAAGACGAAAAGAGAATAAAACCAACAAAGAAGACTAGCCACCATGATTTACACCTATGCTTATCCAAGGCCTGCAGTAACTGTTGATATTATTGTGTTTAAAAAAGAAAAAAATGATGTTCAAATACTCCTTATTGAACGGAAAAACCATCCCTTTAAAAATATGTGGGCTTTGCCTGGAGGTTTTGTGGATAAAGATGAAGATATTAAAATAGCAGCATACCGTGAGCTGGCAGAAGAAACCTCCATACAAGACATTCAACTTTCCCAGTTACATACCTTTGGCAAACCTGGCCGCGACCCGCGAGGGCACACTATTTCTATCGTTCATATAGGATTTCTTCAGAATAGCAAGCAAAAAATTCAGGCCGGAGATGATGCTAAAAACTTACAATGGTTTTCAGTTGATCAATTACCAGAACTGGCTTTTGATCATCAGGAAATTATTGAATATGCAGTAGCAAGTATCATAAAATAAAAAGGAGGCTAATTAGAAAG
>JAXHVS010000126.1:0-19290 GCA_034189025.1 Bacteroidota bacterium | reverse complement strand
ATGCTAAAAACTTACAATGGTTTTCAGTTGATCAATTACCAGAACTGGCTTTTGATCATCAGGAAATTATTGAATATGCAGTAGCAAGTATCATAAAATAAAAAGGAGGCTAATTAGAAAGAATCACCGGCTGGCTTCCAGCCGGTAATTAAATGATAAAATTTAATATACTTAAAAATCAGCTTGATATAATGCAGTAATAATAGTGTAAATAAAAAAAGCGCTGAAATCATCAGCGCTTCCTTTTTAAGCATTCGTTTATTTTTATTACAGAATCATACCGGCAGCTACCGTTTCATTGGTCGCCTCGTCAATTAAAATTACACTTCCGGTTTTACGGTTTTTCCGATAAGCATCGTAAAATAAAGGTTTGGTTGTTTTTATCGATATTTTCGCAATATCATTTAATCCAATGTGTTTATCACCGCTTACATTTTCGAGAGTATTTACATCTATTTTATACTTCACATCGCGAATAACACACCGCAAATCGTTGGTTGTATGCTTCATCGCATATTTACCTCCCAGCATCATCGGTTTTTCATTAAACCAGCAAATCATTAATTCAATATCCTGGCCTGATTTAGGTAAACCATTATCTTTAATAATCAAATCGCCCCGCGAAATATCGATATCATCTTCAAGGGTTAAAGTTACCGATTGTGGTGCAAAAGCTTCCTCTAAATGGCCATTAAATACATCAATAGATTTAATCTTTGATTTTAATCCGGAAGGCAACACTTTAACCGAGTCACCCGGTTTAAAAACACCTCCTTCGATTCTTCCGGCATACCCTCTGTAATCATGATATTCATCTTTCATTGGACGGATAACATATTGCACAGGGAAACGTGGGTCAGCATGATTAATATCACTAGCAATATGTATATTTTCCAAAAGATACATTAAGGTAGGCCCATCGTACCAATCCATCTTTTTAGACCGATCGACCACATTATCGCCTAATTTAGCGCTGATAGGTACAAAACGAATATCATGTACATCCAATTTAGAGGAAATTTTATCAAAATCGGACTTAATTTTTTCAAAACGCTCTTCGCTAAAATCAACCAAATCCATTTTGTTTACACATACAATAATATGCGGAATTTGAAGCAATGATGCAATAAAAGCATGACGCAGGGTTTGTTCTATCACTCCGTTCCGTGCATCAATTAAAATAAGCGCTACATTTGCCGTAGACGCTCCGGTAACCATATTTCGGGTATACTGAACATGCCCGGGCGTATCGGCAATAATAAACTTACGTTTAGGCGTGGCAAAATACCGGTAAGCTACATCAATCGTTATTCCCTGTTCACGTTCGGCACGCAATCCATCGGTAAGCAGCGCCAGGTTTACCTCACCATCGCCTGTTTTAAGGCTCGCTTTTTCGATGGATTCCAGCTGATCTTCAAAAATTGCTTTGCTATCGAATAATAATCTTCCTATTAAGGTACTCTTGCCATCATCAACACTACCTGCAGTAGTAAATCGCAAAAGTTCCATATCCAAATAACCTCGGGTGTAATCTTCTGACATATTTTTGTAATTTGTAATTTGAAATTTAATTTTAACTAATTTACCAGTTTATATATCAAATTGTTGTTTTATTTATAAATGAATTTAATTTTGGGCCAAGTTCATCAATAAGCAAAGTATACTTATTAATATGATCACCAACAATAATCTTACGCCGAATCAATTTTCTTAACCAGGCTTTGGTTTCTTCAAAAGAACCTCTTGCATACCTGTAAAACTTCTTTCTGTCTGCAGGAGTATAACGCCCATACCCCTCAGCAATATTAGCAGCGATGCTATCAGAAGATCTTATAATTTGGTAACCTATAGTGTTTTGAACTTTATAACTCCAGGCATCAAAATCATACCATATAATATCTGACAATTTTTCTGCTAATTTGTAAACATCTAAATCCTGTACCAGTTTCATTGTTATTTGTTTTACAATTTCTACTGTCCAAAGATACAAGAGCCTAATTTCTAATTTCTAATTTCAAATTTCAAACTTTAAAAATACCCCTCCTTCTTCCTGTCTTCCATGGCCGCCTCGGAACGTTTATCGTCGTATCTTCCGCCACGTTCAGTAATGCGTGTTGCCGCTACTTCGGCAATAATATCTTCTAATGTATTGGCTTTTGATTCAACAGCTCCTGTACAGGTCATATCACCTATGGTTCTAAAGCGGATGATTCGTTTTTCGGGAACTTCATCCTCTTTAAGCTGTACATACTCGCCAGCAGCAAGAATAGTACCGTCGCGTTCAATAACCTCACGTTCGTGCGAAAAGTACAGGCTGGGAATTGGAATATTCTCGAGCAAGATATATTGCCAAACATCCATTTCTGTCCAGTTACTAATTGGGAATACTCTGAAATGTTCGCCCATATTTTTACGTCCGTTAAAGATGTTCCATAACTCAGGACGCTGATTTTTAGGGTCCCACTGGCCAAACTCGTCTCTATGTGAAAAGAATCGTTCTTTGGCGCGTGCCTTTTCTTCATCACGCCGTCCTCCACCCATGGCAGCATCAATTTTCAATTCTTCAATAGCATCAAGCAACGTAATAGTTTGTAGCTTATTCCGGCTGGCATTTACCCCGGTTTCGTCAACAGCTTTTCCCTGGTCAATCGTATCCTGAACATACTTAACAATCAGTTTTGTCTCGGTATCTTTCATCAGCTGGTCTCTAAATTCGAGCGTTTCCTGAAAGTTATGTCCGGTATCGATATGCATTAAAGGAAAAGGAACACGTGCAGGCCAAAAAGCTTTACGGGCTAAATGAAACATTACAATCGAATCTTTTCCTCCGGAAAAGAGCATACAAGGGTTTTCGAACTGTGCTACCACTTCACGAATAACAAAAATTGACTCAGCCTCTAATTCTCTTAGATGGTTTATATGATATTTATGGTCCATTATAAATTATTTTTCATGTGTTTATTTTTTATTGTTTTAAGGCCACATGTAATCGCATAAGTAAAATAATCATTTTGTTTGGTATGTAAATGTTTATTTTACTTATGCTTATTTCAGATAGAGATTGCAAAATTAATCATTTATATTCAATCCGTGGCAATAGAACTTTTAATATTTTATTTGTGGCTTCTTCTACACTCATTTCTGTAGTTTTTATTTCAACCGAAGGATTCTCCGGTTCTTCGTAAGGAGAGTCTATTCCTGTAAAATTTTTTATAAGGCCTGCTCTTGCCTTAGCATATAGTCCTTTTTCATCTCTTTGTTCGCAAATTTCTAATGGAGTATTCACATAAATTTCAAAAAAATCTTTTTCTCCAATTATCATTTTTGCCTGATCACGAATTTCTTTGGTTGGAGAGATAAAACAATTGATAAGAATGACGCCACCATCTTTAAAAAGTTTTGAGACCTCCGCAATACGGCGAATATTTTCTTTCCGATCGGTCTCGGAAAATCCCAGGTTATTATTAATTCCGGTGCGTACATTGTCGCCATCAAGAAGTTTGGTTAAATATCCTTTACGATGCAGCTGAATTTCCAGTGCCTTGGCTATGGTTGTTTTTCCTGATCCGGATAATCCTGAAATCCATATTACCAGCGATCGCTGGTTTAAAAGTTTTTCTTTATCCTCACGTTTTAAGATTTTATCGAACGTGGGGTGAATATTTTTTCCCATTTTTATACAAAATTAATAATCATGGACAAAGATAACAGTATTTGGTTAAAAAGAAAAAGTAAAGCAGCACCTACGCTTTAGTAAATGCTGCTTAAAATAAGCTTTTCAAAAAAAGGCCCTCTCTGGTTCGGACATGCTGTCCGTATCTATCGCCTTTTCAAATAAAAACAAAAAACCAAGTTATTAAACCTGGATTTTATGTAAAATTTATCTTTTGTTTTCATGGCTTATCACACCGACAGCATACCTGCCTGACTTTTAACTTTGTTCATCAATTAATAATATTTTATCTCTGATGTTTCATTTTCACTTCATAAATCATTATTTGAAATTCGAAATTGGAAATTCAGTATTCGATATTCATTTAAATTTTAATGTTACCTTCTATTCACTATTTACTATCTTCTACCTACTAATTCCAATTTACTGTTTCCTGTCCACGACCAACTGCCAACTGCCAACTGCCTAGTGCTAATCGCTCAAACGCTGTCAGGACCTTCGGACGCTGACACGTTTCTCCAAACTCAGAACTCTGAACTGTGAACTCCGCTAATTACAGGGCTACCGTTTAAGAATTTTAAACGTTTTCTGATGTCCATTAAGTAATTCTACATGTACCAGATATATTCCTGAAGAATAATTCCTTAAATCGATGGTAATGTTTCTGTTATTTACTACCGGATAAATATCCTTAACAATCCCGTTAATATCGAATACTTTAATGGTTTTTACAGGCTCTGTTGTTCGGGATACAACCTGGAAATAGTCGGTTACAGGATTGGGGAATAATTTAAGTGTATTTTCCGCAATATTTTCACCAGCCGAAGTACTCGTTCCTGTTTGGTTAATAGAAAGGATAATTTCCTTGCTTACGGTTTCGCCTTTTTTATCCGACGATTGAATATATAATGAGCATTCATCATCCGCATAATCCGTAAAGTCGTAATTGGTAAACAGGCTGTCATTAGACAGGATAAATTTATCATTATCCCTGCCTATTTCAGGGTTTTCATGAACATGAAACACGTAGGTAAAGGTATCTACTTCATCCTCATCAATGGTATTTAATTTGCCTACAAAAGTACCAATCGATACCGTATCGTCAAATTGATCATTGGTAATGGTAATATCGGTTGGAGCATAGTTTTCCTTGGTGATCTCAATGGTAAAATCCCTGGCAAAGGTATTGCCATCCAAATCTTCTGCCGTGATTTTGATATATACTTTTTTATAGGTGTCATACGCTATGAGCTCACTAATTTTTAAAGAGTCACCATCGATATAAAAGGGGCAATAAGCATCCTCAAAAATTGAATTGGTACCCTCAACCGTAAGGGTATGTTCATCCTCTTCGTCGGGGTCGTGAACCGTAATAACAGCAGCAACTGTTCCCACTGGCAACAACTCCAGAATTTTTGTTTTACTCAACGAAATATCGGTTGGAGAATGATCCTTTGGTTCAATACCCAATACTGCTTTTGCATTTTGGGAGTAATCGGAGCTGCTTTCCGGTGACAGGTTAGTGATTTGGAAATAACCGTTATAGGAACCACTCCATCCCCAGTTAACGTGAAAAGCATCGCCATTATCGTATCCATCAAGATTAAAGGCATGACCCGCCTGGCCTGTCCCGTCATTTCCCCCATAGGAAATAGGGCGTCCCTGGTCCAGTTCGCTTTTCAATAATTCAATCCAGGCTTGTGTATCGTCGTATGCACTGGCCGAGTATACGTTGGATGAATAATCGAAATAATTGCGTAATGCTTTCGCAATATCGGAGGTATAAGCTCCCGAACCATCGGGGGCAAAACCCATTTCAACAGATACTGCACAATGATAGAGTAATAAAGCGTTATAATCATCGGATGAAGTAGTGGACATCGAATCCCAGTGATACTCTGTTTCGCCATAATTAACCGAAAGCTCTCCGTACCCGTCTGCAACATATTTCGATTCTCCGACACCCTGGTCAGGGTGTTCAAATACCGACATGGACTGCGCCATACTAACAGCAACACATCCCACATACACATGACCTCCCGGTCCATTGGGATCTTCCGGGCAAAAGCGATTCCAGCCGCTTCCCTGGTTCCATTTTACCTTTATTATTGGAGCAACAGAAGCTTTATAAGAATCTTCATCTGTATTTTTTAACTGATCCCAGTCAGCATTTTTATTTTTTACGGCACTTTTACCACGTTTAATGGTTAAAATCTCCTGTTTATAAAAACTAAGTATTTCTTGAAGCTGCGGAGGAATATTATCCGCATCGTAGCTGCCTTCGTCGGAATAGCCCAAAACTGGTTTTACTCTGTAATCATTAGAAAGAATCATAAAATTCTTTTGGTTATCGTGTGCAATAAAAAACAGGGTAGTATCCTGATGATGTACATCCGTGATCGTCATTTGCACCTCTGATTTCAACTCATTTTTACCATGGAAAAAATTCTTGGCGATTTCTTCGATCTCTGCTCTTGTTACATCCTGTGCACTTCCTAACAAGGGTACTGCTAAAACTAAAAAAACAATCAATATCTTCTTCATCGACATTAAATTTTACGGGATAAAAATAACAAATTCTAAAAATATAACAAATTTTCCTCCCTTAGGTTCAAAAAAAGAAGCTGTCCAAAAAAGGTGGACAGCTTCTTACATAGGTTATTAAAAAATTACTTTTTTGATCCTACTAAAGCTTTTCCCGATGGTTTCTCATAAGATTGATAAATATCAGGATAAGCCTGCATCTTCGCACCATAATCGGTTAAGAAAGCCAGTGCAATATCAAATGAGAAATCTGTATAATCCCAGTGACCTACTGTTATGGTATAGATATCAGGTCTCCATCCTTTTACCCATACTCCATAATCATCATAAGCAGGATTACCAGTAATATCGCCTAAAGTAACATCTAATAATTGCTCGCTACAAGTAATGGTACCATCCTCATGGAACTGGAACTTGGCTGTAATTCCCCAAGCCCAGAAGTTGTCGATAATTACACCATACTCAACATCTGTATCTTCAGAAACGGTAACCGAATATGGTCCCCAGTCTACAGTTGTGCTATCAGCATTTGAATAATCCGTACATTCATAATCTCCTAAGAAATTTTCGAAAATTACAGACAATTGAGTATCTGGATCAGGTTCTGTTCTGAAATACCAATCTAACTGAACACCATTTACGGTATACACTTCAGGTGAAATATTTCCACTGGCATCTTCAAAAGCACCCTCGTCAATATTAATGAAAATAAAATCGTTAAAAGGAAATTCTGAATGCTTAAAAGAAACTTTATTGCCGTCGTAAACAATACTGTCAGCAACAATTGTTTCGATATAACCAGAAAATAACCCAGTTAATTCAATTAATTTGCCGTCAACATAGGTTACGGGTTCACTAAATTCTATTGTTGGTAATACCGTATTGCTTACTCCAGTAGCTGCTTTTTCAGGAGAATACGCAACTATTACAGGATTAACAAAATCTTGTGTTCTTACGCTTTCGGTCATTATAATATCTGAAAAAACGCCATCCAGGTTTTGGCCTACACCATATACTCTGTATTCAGTGTAAGGCTCAAGTCCTTCGTAAGTAATAGTTGCCTGTGCATCGCCATCATCATGTTTGTAATAATAATAGTCTGCGGTTGGCCTTCCTTGCATATCTGCAACTGTTGGTGTGTCGACACTAGCAGGTAAAATAGCCAGTGTAACACGTCCAGCCATATTCATATTATACGAAACGGTAATAGCAGAGTCGGTATTGCTATCGATTGTAAGCGTTAATCCCGGTGCATCGGCAACAGGAACGCTGCTATACTCTTCGAATGCTTCTTGTTCACAACTTGCAATAAAAGCAATTGCAATGAAGAGTCCTATAAATTTTATGATATTATTTTTCATATTGTTTTGCATTTTAAATTTAATATTACTTAGAACGAGGCTGTCTGTTATGAGAAATTTCAACATAGTTCAAATTCTTTTTACTGGTTTTTGTCCAGTTAGAATATAACCATAAGTCAAACCATAAACCTTCATTAATGCCTGACGTAATTTGCTGTCCGGTATAATGTGGGATATGAATATCACCATTCGGATCAATAGTACCACTTATCATTTCACCATCCTCAAATTGAATTTCAGTGTCAGCATCAAAACCAGTAAATTTACTTGGCCCATAACCATAAGTAGGAGCATCTTGTCCTGCAGCAATATTAATTGTCATTGGATCAGCATCCAGGTCGATGTTGGCATAAATAACATCTTCTTCAGTGAAGTCCCATCCTGGGAACAACTCCATTGTTCGTAATACTATCTGTGATTCGTTCTCTGGATTTGGCCTGGTAGTAATATCTAATGTATATTCTACACCAAAATCACCTGAAAAACCACTGGCATACGTAATGGTATAATCACCAATCACTAATGAAAGAGGATGTTCGTTATCAGCTATTTTAAGTAAAGCAATACTTTGGGCTCCTAAATTGTAATTATTGGTAGGATTGGAAAGAACAATATTGACAAATTTATCCTTGTCATACTCCTCATTATCAATAGGTTCAACCCAAATGGTATCATATCCAAAATAGTTATCCCAACTTAAGGAAAGGTCATCGTTAATTACAGTGTAATCAACACCTTCTATCGCTGGGTTTTCAATACCGGTAGTATCGAATGCAAAGTTTACCGTAGCACCATCGCCACTTTGGGTTCCTGCAATGTATACAGGAATGCCTATCATACTGCCTTCTTCTTTAACCTCTACACTAACATATTCGAAAGCAATAAATTTATCGCTGTTGCTAAATATGATATCCTCGTTTGTATCTTCGCACGAAGTAAACGCAGAAAATCCAATGATTAGCGCAGCAAAATATATTATAATTTTTTTCATAGTTTAAATATTTTAAAAATTTTTAATATCCCGGGTTTTGTTTCATATTTGGATTTCTATCCATCTCGGTAGCTGGAATTGGCATTGCCCATCTGTAATCAGGGAATGAAATGTTAGCATCTCCGGCACCAGAATAATCGGTACGCACTAAACCTCTTCCTGTACGAGAAAGGTCCCAAAGCTCGTTTCCTTCGAAACAAAGTTCGCGTCTTCTTTCATCCCAAACATCTTCAAGGGATACTGTACCGGCTGCAGTTAATCCACGATTTGTACGGACTGCATTATAATCACCTACTGCAGTAGCTCCAGATACTGAAGCACCTTTAAGCAAGGCTTCGGAACGGATAAGATACATTTCAGCTAAACGCAATACCACAATATTATTCACTCTGATTGACTCTTTGCCAGGATATTTTGTAGGCCAGTAAAAACCAGCGTGATCAGGATGAGAGGTAAATACTCCGGCACGTACATCACCGGGCTCGTATAAATTAAGTAAATCATTAGAAGCACAAACATCTCCATAACCATCGATATAATAGATATATCCAATTTCATCAAATCCAGGCCATCCGGATTGTGTGCTGTTACCAAACACTTCGAATATTACCTCAGAAGCAGCATTTGTACCCCATACGGTTAAATAATCCGCAGTAGTATATAAAGAGAAATTACTGTTATTAATCACCTTAGTGGCATAATCAGCAGCACCCTGCCAGTTTTCCATATACAAATATACTTTAGCTAAAAGAGCTTGTACTGCAGGTTTAGAAGCTAAACCAACTGGATCAGTCTGACCTCGGTCGGGCGTTCCGATTTTAGCTTCAGCGGTAGTTAAATCGCTCACAATCTGGTCATAAACTTCACCTACGGTATTTCTTGCAGGTTCGCCAATTTCGGTAACCAAAACAATAGGTACACCTAAACTAGAAGGATCATAACTATAAGGTTGTGCATACATTCTTACCAAATCAAAATAAGCTAATGCTCTTAAAAATAGCGCTTCACCTTCTAATTGATTTAATTGAGCTTCAGTAACGCCAGGTTGCTCAAAATCAGCAATAGCATTAATCACATTATTCGCTCTTGCAATTAATATATAAGCATTATCAAAAAAGTTTGAGGAGCTTCCTTCACTATTAGCCCAGTTGTATTCTGTTTGGAAACGTCCGGAAAATAAAGGGCTTGATTTACCATTACCGCCTTTAAGATCGGCAATTACAGTAAAATCTCTTCCGTACCAGTTAGCGCTATATAATTGAGTATAAATACCATTGGTAGCTAACTCCAGATTAGCATAGGTACTTAACGATAACTCGTTAGATAACTGTTCCGGTGGAAGTTGTTCAAGTTCATCTTCGCAAGAAGAAAACAATAATGCGAATATCATGAACAAAATCGGTAAATATTTCATTATTTTTTTCATATTATCAAATTTTTAAAATTTTCAAAATTTAGAATCCAAGTCTTACACCCAATGTATAGGTACGAGGCAGAGGATAAATAGCATAACCACCACCAGTTACAGATCGTTCAGGATCCCAGTAATTAACATCGTGCCAGGTATATACATTTTCGATATTGAATGTTATACGTGCACTATTAATTTTTATTTTTTCTACAATATCTTTAGGAACATTATAGCCGATAGAAAGATTTTTAAATCGTAAATAATCGCCTTTTTCCAGATATTTTGAAGTTCCCCACTGGTTAGAACCAGTTGTGTTGTTAGCAATCGGTTTTGGATTAGCAACCAAATCACCTGGTTCTTCCCAATATCCTAATTGATGAACCGCATGGTTACTTCCAAAGTTATAGCCATCGGATGCAATATATCTATTTTCCATTACATACACATAATGCCCTAATTTATAATCAAAGAAAGCATCAAGTGTAATTCCTTTCCATCCCAGGTGTGTATTAAAACCACCCTGATGATCAGGCTCAACCTGGCCTTTAAATATTCTTCGGGCCTGAGCTGCATTGGTTGTAATATTACCATCATTATCGTACCATAATCCGTTTCCAGTAGTAGGGTTAACACCTGCCCAGTCGTATACATAATAGTCTGCATAACCACCGCCTACGAGGTGTCGTGTCCAGAAACTACCGGTAGCAATAAAATCTTCATCGGTAGCTAAGTCAAGTAAGGTAACTTTATTATGGGTGTAATTAATACCAACCGACCAGCTAAGATCCGTATTTTTCAAAATTTCAGCATCTAGAGTAACCTCAATACCTTTGTTTTCTAATTCACCAATATTTTGAGTTAGGGTTCCAAAACCAGAGGTCCATGAAATAGGCTGATCTAACAACATTTCTGAAGTTAAACGGTTGTAATATTCAATGGTACCATTAAATCTTCTATAAAGCGTAAAGTCTAAACCAATATTCCAGGTTGTGTTTTCCTCCCAGGTTAAAGCCGTATTTGCTGGTTGATCAGGTGCTAAACCCCCAAGTCCGTTGTAGGTTCTGGCACCATATACACCATACGAGTCATAATAACCAATTTGATCGTTACCGTTGATACCATAACTTGCTCTAATTTTTAACATATCGATCATATCTAACGAGGCCATAAAATTCTCGCTATGAATATTCCATGATCCACCAACTGAGTAAAATAAACCGTATCGGTTATCTTCTCCAAATCGAGAGCTTCCATCTGTTCTAATACTTCCGGTAAAGAAATATTTACCCTGGTAGTTATAATCTATACGGCCAAAGAACGATTGCATAGCCCATGTATAATAGTAACTATCAACATTATATTCTGATGATGCATTAGATAAATATGTAATGTCTGTTCCAACACCAAAACCTCTTCCGGTTTGTTGTTGAAAATCATTTTTTTGGAATTCGTATCCTGCCAGTGCATTAAAATAATGCTGATCATTAATATTGAATACATAATCCAATGTGTTTGAAGAAGTGAAGGTTCTATTATTCAGGTTTGAGGTATAAAGTGCACCTCCTGCATCTTCACCATCTGGGGTTTCAGGGCTACGATAAACTCTTGAATTGGTATAAGTAAAGTCGTAACTATTTAATGATTTAAATTTTAAACCATCAATTATTTCGTACTCTACAAATGCAGACCCTAAGAATTTATATATTTTATCTGTAGATTCGTTCTTGGCAACATTTTCCAAGGGGTTTGAATGACTATTAGAGGGTAGATAATCATTAAATGTACCATCTTCGTTGTATGCATTATGCCATGGTAATAATGAAGAGGCAGCCCAGAATGGGTTTGCATATGCCAAAGCAGTAGGCTGTGTTTGCATATCAGAAGTAGAACCGGAAATACTTGTTCCGAAATTTAATTTTTCGTTTACTTCGTGGTCAATATTACTACGTAAACTGATACGTTCCAGCCCTGTTCCAATTTTAATCCCTTCCTGATCGAAATAGTTTATGGAAGAATAAAGTTTAGTTTTATCATTTCCCCCATTCACTGTAAGTTCATACTCAGAGGTTTCCCCTGTTTGATACACTTCATCCCACCAGTTGGTTAAATCACCAGCTAACAATGAATTTGGATAATAATAAGCTGCATTTCCTGGGTCATCAGGATCGTATCCTGCATTTATGGCAGCTACTCTATGAAATTCTAATGCCTCTTCAGGATTCATAAAACGAAAATCATTATCATTTGTAGGAGTTGAAAAACCATGACGGGCCATAAAATTAAATTGCGTTTCGCCCGTTTTACCACGTTTGGTTGTTATTAAGATTACACCATTCGCAGCACGAGAACCATAAATTGAAGCAGCACTCGCATCTTTCAAAATAGTCATTGACTCAATGTCGTTCGGGTTAATCGTTGAAAGAATATCACTCCCTTGCTCAATATCGTCACCAGCAGCTGCATAAGAATAGTCACCAGCCTGAATAGGCACTCCATCAATTACATATAAGGGTTCCATTCCTGCATTAATAGAACTAAAACCACGAATACGAATCTGGTTAACACCACCGGGCTGTCCACTAGTAGTGTTAATTTGCACACCAGCTAATTTACCTTGCAACATTTTTACAGGGCTATCTGCAGCATCTGTTTTTAAATCTTCAGAACTTACTGTAGACAGTGCTCCTGTTTTAGCCTCTTTTCTCTGAGTACCATAACCAACCACAATTACTTCGTCCATCTCGAGAACTTCTTCTTCCATCTGTATATCAATTACAGATCTTCCTGAGATTGGAACTTCCACAGTTTGCATTCCAACAAAACTGAACACTAATGTTTCAGCTGAGTTTGGAACCGTTAAAGAGTACTTACCATCAATATCAGTAGTAGTACCAATTGTGGGATTGTTTTTTACCACAATCGATACTCCAGGAATTGATAAACCGTCTTCAGCGCCGGTTACCGTACCCGAAATTTGCATTTGTGCTGCAGCTTGAAAACCAACAAACAGCAAAAATGCAAGAAAGATTGTCATTTTTTTCATAGATAAAAATTTTAGGTTCATAAATAATTAAAAAAATTTATTCATGTTGCTAAGATATAAAAAAATGAGTATAAAAAATAAAGAAACGCAATAAAATGAGGATAATTAATAAGAAAAAGCCTAAAATTTTGATAAATATCAAAAAAAAGCTGCATAAAAAAAGAAGCTGCTCAATCGAGCAGCTTCCTTTACATGTAACCGTTCAGTAGGTTATTTTATCTTTTCTACTTGAGGAACAATTCCGGTTGATTTTTCAAACCCATTGGAAATGGATTTACCTTCACCGGTTAAGATTTCGAAATCATCTACAAATAAGGCAAAAGCATCATAGGATACACATCCTATTTCCACATGGATGTTTTTCCCAGCCCAATCAGATAGGTCGTACTTGAAGTTTGTCCAATCGGTAGGAACCTCAACATAATCTTCAACATCAGCTGTAAGAATAGTTTCATCACTGGTAGCATTGTCTACTACTTTAACAATCATGCGTTCCAAACCATAAGCATCAGTAATTGACTTGGCATAAAGACTTAATTCATAACCATCTTCAATATCAAAATCAGTACTGATCATCCAGTCATCGTTTCCAACTGCTCCATCAGGTACAGCAGCAAAACAAAATGCATATTTATCACCACTATAAGCCTCCCAACCATCTAAGGCTCCTGCTTCAGTATGGCTAAATATTCTCCATGAACCAGGATCACCTTCACCTGGGTAATCGAAATCACCAGCAGTATAACATGCATTTCCATCATTATCTACTAATGTCCATGGAGCCATATCTGTTGACCATGCTGCATACGATTCAAAATCCCAGAAACGTTTGATAATGATTAAAATTTCGTGAGATGTAACAAGCGTACCATTATCATTTTCAAAGGTAAACTCATAGGTTAAGGTATCACCAGCCATTTCAAAAGTAATAGGAACAGCTACTGAATCGTTGTAGAAGTCATAACTTCCAGTAAGTTCAACAGGTGTTTCGCTATTTACTTGTTCGGTAATGGTTAAACTGGTTGGTGCTGTACAATCTTCAGCAAATTGATAATATATGTAGATGGTAGTATCTGCCGGAGCAAAATCTGCGGGTCCCTGAATCGATAAAGGATCAATTACAGAGAAAGTAACATACTTCGAAGCAGGCTGACCATCAACCATTGCTGTAAACTTAGTGGTAACAGCATCATCTACATCACCAATACCAAGACTGGCTTTATCAAAGCTGAATGAGCCTTCACCATCGGTTAGAGAAATCGTAGCAAAATCTGAACCATCCATGGTAACGTTTAGCGACGTTATTGACGGATCAGAAATAGTTACATCGCCGGTAACACCAGCGTCAAGGGGATAGAATGATGAATTACTGACGTAAATTCCAACCCCTCTGCGAAAGATATCCTCCTCGTCTTCACAGCCTGTAAACAGTGCCAGAAGAAAGGTAAGTCCTATAATATATGTGAGTATTTTTTTCATTGTATTCATAATTTAGATTAATTTATTTAATTAATTTACACCAGTTCTAGTATCCCACCACATTTTCTCGCCCCAGAAGCGATCAACAACTTTATCACCATGTTCTGCATAATTAGCACTATTTAAGTTTGCTTCGTTGGTTGGATACGCAAAACGGAATGGAGGACGGTTGTGTCCCGGGAATCTTGCACCAGGAGCAGCATCCATCTCAGGAACATCGGTTCGTCGGGTTTCAGCCCAGGCTTCGTGGCCTTGTTTAAATAGCGCTACCCATTTTTGGTAATACAGATTTTCCATACTATAGGGCACATTACCTATTAAAGTATTAATGTCTGCTTCATCATCCACTCCATTTTCTTCCATGGAGGCACGAATGGCATCTTCATAAAGGTCAGCATCATTTTCGTATTCAGCTCGAATAAATAATACTTCGCTGTAACGCATAAATGGTGTAAATCCCATGGCATCATCTCTGTAAAGCGCTCCGATACGGCTATATTGGGCAATATTACCAATGTTATCATCAGATACACCAGGTACTACACCTCTGTATGTACCATCGCTTTTAGCAGGCTTGGCAATAACCGCTAATCTTGGATCACCTGTAGTTACTAAATAATCGATTAAGTAACTTCCTACTGCATGGTCATCACGAGTTTCTGAATCTTCCATCCAGGGCTCTTTGTAAGGAGCAGATCCTGGCCAGTAAAGATATGCATTATCGTCAATGCTTTCCATAATTGGATAGGTAGCAGGATCATTTAATACTTCATCAAGATGAGTTGCTCCTAATGAACTTACATCCTTAATCCGATTAGCTAAACGTAAACGTAAAGAGTTGGCAAATTTTCGCCATTTTAATACGTCATCATTAAAAAGGATATCGCCATTACCAAGGGCTGTTATGTTTCCTTCGGCAAAAATATCACCAGCTTTTTTCAAACTATCCAATAGTGCAGGATAAATATCTTCCTGTAGGTCATAGGCAGGATTGGTTATACCTTCACCTCCTTGAATAGATTCGGTAAAAGGCATGTTTCTCCAACTATCAGTTCCAATTTGATAAGCCAAACTTTGGAATGTTAAAGCTGCTGCATAAAGATTGCGGTTATCATTTTCCAATGCAAATTGCTTAGCATTTTCTAAATCTACAGCAACATAATAGAGATAAGTCCATTGATTGTTAATTACACTTTCACGTTCAAAATAACGCGATTCATCAATGTACTGAATTTTTCCAAGATGTCCGGCATACGTTGAAGTATTATTCATATTAAACCAGGCATCATAGTAAGTATCACCAAAATATCTTATGGCTTGAGCTAGAAGGTTGGTTGCGGGAACTTCTGTAGGATTGTTTGGGTCTACATTAAGCTCTTCCCAATCTTCAGTACACGCACTGAAGAATATCAACCCAGCCAGTAATCCGGATATTATTAATTTAAATTTGAGTTTCATAGTTATACTGTTTTTTTAATTAAAATGAAAGATTAATTCTAAATCCAAAGGTTCTGGAAGTAGGTAATTGAAACTGTTCTAAACCAATACCATTAAGGCCTGTTCCAAATCCAGTTTCCGGGTCGATACCCACATCATTTGTCCAGTGTGTATAAAGCATAGCTAAATTTCGTCCAACAACAGAAACACTGGCAGCCTTAATAAATCCAACATTAGTTAACAATGAAGTAGGAAGTTGGTAAGATATTACAGCTTCACGTAATTTAATGTAAGAACCATCTATAATAGAGTTTTCTTCTAATCCCCAATATCCACCGAAATAGTTTTGAGGAGTAACAACGATATCGTTAGGTTCACCAGCTTCGTTAACTCCTTCAACAATTAATCCATGCTCACGAATTCCGTCGGCAGCTGATTCTTCAGTAAGTCCGGAATAAGCACCAAACCAGTCAGTTACACTAAAGATGTCTCCACCTTTACGGCCATCGATTAAAACACTAAGAGAAATATTTTTGTAAGAGAATGTATTTCTCATACCACCAGTCCAGTCGGGTGTAATATTACCTACATCCTGAGGTGAATCAGCCGGAATGGGTAACCCATTGGAACCAATAAGCTTGTTTCCGTTCTCATCACGTGCAAATGCATTGGCACGAATATTACCGAACGGTTCACCTGGCCGGGCTTCTATAGTAACACCATTCCATGAAGAGGTAATGGTATAAGATTCTAAATCACCATAAAGCTCATTTACCTGGTTTTCATTCTTTGCCCAGTTTAAGGTCAAATTCCAGTTAAAACCATCGGGATTTTTAAAAATATCGGCACCTAATTGAACTTCAAAACCTTTATTTTCAATTTCACCTGCATTAATTAACAATGAACTAAAACCGGTTGATCTTGAAATTTCAACGGGAAGAATTTGATTGGTTGTTATCACATCATAATACGTGAAATCCAGGTTAATTCTGTTATTAAGGAATCGTGCATCAATACCTACTTCAGTACTCTTAATATCTTCTGGTTTAAGATCAACAGAAGGTAAAGAACGAGAAGTATAAAATGGAGTAACATTTCCAAAAGGATCATTTCCAGAGAAAGTAAATGCTAACTGGTATGGGTCTGTTGAGTTACCAACCTGTGCCCATCCACCTCTAAGTTTTAAGAAAGAAAGAATACTTTCATCTATATCTAATAACTCGGTAACAATAACACTACCGGTAAATGATGGATAGAAATAACTCCAGTTATCTGATGGAAGTGTTGAGCTCCAGTCATTACGAGCTGTAATATCTAAATAAACAGCATCATTCCATCCTAATGAAGCCTGTCCAAAAATACTATTTGTTTCAAAGGTTTCATCATACATACTGGTAACTGGATTTCCCTGAACGTTTGAAATAGTATACAGTTCAGGAACCGTTAGTTCAGAAGCTTCCAGGTAAGAGAAATGATAATCATTTCTTCGATAATTAGTACCTGCTAATACATTAACAGAAAAATCACCAAACCGTTTATCAATCTGAGCCAAGAAATCGGCATTGAATTCATTATCAGTACGCTGATTTTGCCAGAACATTCCGTAAGGATAATCAATGGATTGAGAATGCTCAACATGCTTTCTTCTTTCAGCCATAAAATCAGTACCTAAACGTCCGGTTAAGGTTAACCATTCAGTTATTTCTGCATCAACACTAAATTTTCCAAAAAGACGATCCCTGTTTCTGGACGTTGTATTATAATTTACAGTCCAGTAAGGGTTATTGTGGTAGTTGGAATTCCAGTTATAAGGATTTCCAAAAATATTGAATGTATCCCAATTTTCTTCCAAATCATTCATATCGACCTGACGTCCAAACCAACCACCCAGTGATTGCATGATATTATTTGGGTCATATCCCTGTCCTGGAAGGTTATCACTCTTATTCTTAACATAGTTTGCAGAAATTGAAGCGCTTAACCAATCAGCAAGATCCTGATTTCCATTAAATGAAATAGAATTTTTAATTAAATCTGTATTAGGGATTGTACCCTTTACATCTTGTTGAGACAGTGATAAACGCATGTTCGAAGTACTCAATGTTACTGAGTTATCATATGTTATTCCTGTCTGGAAAAAATCTTTTACGTTATCAGGATTTGATACCCATGGCGTAGCTTGACGAGTATCAGGATCGTTAGGATCAGTTAACGGGCTGTTAAACTGAGGCATTTCTAATCCAACATCCAGTGCAGGGCCCCAACTTTCGTCCATACCATCATATACACCTCCATTCGCTCCATCATAATAAGAGAAACCGAAGCTTGAACTATAGGTACCGTCGGAAAATTCCTGATAAGAGTAGCCAGCATCTTTAGCTCCAGAAAGAACCCAGATTAATTGACTACCATTATATCCCTGTCCATAATCATTTTGGTAATTGGGAATCATGTAAGCATTATCAAAAGTTATTGCCGAGTTAATGGTAACTCCAATACCTTTATCAATACCTGAACCCGATTTTGTTTTAACAAGAATTACACCATTTGCAGCACGGCTACCATAAAGTGCAGCTGCGTTGGCACCTTTCAATACAGAAATCGACTCAATGTTGCCCGGATCGATATCCATGGCCGCATTACCAAAGTCTGTACCACCATATTGATCTACTTCAGTAGAGGTATTACTAATAGGCACACCATCAACTACCCATAAAGGTTGGTTATTTGTAAATGAAGAGTTACCTCTAATTACAATACGAGAAGAAGAACCAACAGCACCACTGGCGTTTGTAATTTGAACACCTGCTATTTTACCAGATAATGAGTTCACCACATTAATCTCTTTGGCTTCGGCTAAATCTTCTCCGCCAACTTCTTGTACAGAATAACCCAGTGCTTTCTTTTCTCGGGAAAGGCCAAGTGCAGTAACTACAACCTCATCCATCTCAAGAACTTCAGCTTCTAATGCAACATCAATTACTGATCGGCCTGCAATGGGTTGTTCCTGAGTTTTCATTCCAACAGCACTAAAGATTAGAGCTTCTGCACTACTGGGGACAGTTAGTGAGTACTTTCCATCAATGTCTGTAGCAGTACCAATTGTAGCGTTATCCCTAACTACAACTGACACACCAGGGATTGGTGAACCGTCTTCAGCACTGGTTACCGTACCTGTAATCTGCATTTGTGCTGCAGCCTGAAAAGCAACAAACAGCAGAAATGCAAGTAAGATTGTCAATTTTTTCATAGATAAAATTTTTAGGTTCATAATTAAATTTGGTTAAATTATTCCGCACTAAAGTAAAAAAAAATAAATTGAAAACAAAAAAAATCTATCTCTAATAAATA
>JAXHVS010000125.1:0-11444 GCA_034189025.1 Bacteroidota bacterium | reverse complement strand
GCTTTCCCTTTACGAACTCCATCTACTGCACATTTTATAATTCTCGGATTGTTTTTTGTGATATTTTTAGTATCTATTGAGCGTACTTTCGTTTCAACACCAAAAACATCTTCAACAATAATTACATATTCTTTTTTACCCAAAGGATTGGTTTCTTTTTCTGTGCGTAAATAGTTGAATGGATAAGTTTTCCCTATTTCATAATAAGGATGTACCGGTTCAATTTTTAAATGCGAATCTGTATTAAATTTTGTAATCTCACATTCAACGCTTTGTCCAACCTTAAACCCATAATGCTGGTACATATCTTTTTTTAACGAATACAAATTGGTATACTTATCTTGTAAAATATAATATTCAATATTTTTTTCCAATGGCTTTATATCCACAATGGTAAACCAATATTTTTTACCAATTTCCGGTTGTTTTACAATTTTTTTTATCTCAGGGACAGCAAGAAATAATTGCCCTTTTTTTATCCTTAAAACTTTGCATTTAATTTTTTCGGATTTTAAATCAACCATATAATTTACAGGTAAAGAGCAAATTGTTTCAATTCCAAACACATCTTTCACCAAAGCTGCTTTCTCTTTTTTCCCAACAGAATTGATATGGTCAATAATTTTTACCAGTTCAAATTCATAAATTTCACCTTCTTTATATTTTGGGTTTTCAGGCTCCAGAAAAATTTTGCCACTACAGTTTATTTTATCGATTTTACAATTTATTTGTTGGCCTTCTTTAAGATTATAATGATTGTAATAATTTGCTTTTAATAAATGTTTACCTCCAAAAGGATTTTTTAAAATGTAGTAAGATTCATCGGTACCGGGAATATCGGTAAAACCTGTTATAGTAAAAAGATGCTGTTCTCCTTCGGTAAACTTATATTGATTTTCATTGTTATCCATATAAACACAAAAATATATATTTTAATAATCATAATGATATTTGACAGGATTAAGATTATAATAAAGCAACGATATTTTATTACTTTTGTCTTGTTAATAATCTATTATTAAAGAAGCAGAGAATGATAGCAGCTAAAGTGGTTTCGGTTAATATATCAGAAAAAAAGGGTGTGGTTAAAAAGCCGGTTAATAAGATAATAATAAATAATGAAGGTGTTGAAAAAGATGCCCATGCCGGCGATTGGCACCGACAGATAAGTTTACTTGCCAAAGAAAGCATCGATAAGTTTGAAGAGGTATTAGGCCGAAAACTTAATTTTGGCGAATTTGCCGAAAATATAACCACCGATGGGATTACATTATACACGATGAAACCTGGCGACAGGCTTAAAATTGCTGATGTAGAAATGGAAGTTACTCAAATAGGGAAAGAATGTCACGGTGCAGGATGTGCAATTTTTACGCAGGTTGGTAAATGTGTTATGCCTAAAGAGGGTGTTTTTGCTAAAGTAATTCATCCGGGAAGTATTAAACCTGGTGATGAAATTATTCATATTTCAACAACATAAGATTATGATGGTTAAAGGGAAAGTATTATCAGTAAACCTATCGGCTAAACATGGAGTAAAAAAGCCTGTTAATGAGTTAACACTAACTGAAAAAGGAATTCAAGGCGATGTTCATGCCGGAAATTGGAACCGACAGGTTAGCATTATAGATCAATCACACATACAACGGTTTAAAAAAATTACCGAAGCCAGAGATACTCAATTTGGGGAGTTTGCTGAAAACATTACCTCTGAAGGATTACACGATATAGATTTTCAAACCTTTGACCTGTTAAAAATTGGAAATGCTATTTTGGAGGTTACTCAGGTAGGTAAACCTTTTCACGGCCAGTTTCAAGAACTGGGAAATTACGTGATGCCTCGCGTCGGAATTTTTTGCAGGGTTAAAAAAACGGGAATCATAAAAGCAAACGATTCCATTGAGTATATTCCAAAAGTTTATAATGCATTAGTTATAACTTTAAGTGACAGGGCAAGTACCGGTGAGTACGAAGACCGAAGCGGGCCTAAAGTAGTTGAATTTTTAAATACCTATTTTAATAAGCTGGGTGTAAGATATCAAACCAATAGAATGGTTATCCCAGACAATAGCAATAAACTGACTCATATCTTAGCAAAAGCAAAGAAAGATGACATTGATATTATTATCACAACAGGAGGGACAGGAATAGGAAAACGTGATATCACGGTGGAAACAGTACACCCGATGCTGGATAAAGAAATCCCTGGGGTAATGGAAATGATTCGTATGAAATATGGTGTGGAAAAGCCCAACGCATTGTTAAGCCTTGGAATTGCAGGAGTTATGGGAAATAGTTTGGTTTATACCCTGCCTGGTAGTGTAAAAGCAGTAAATGAATACATGACAGAAATTTTAAAAACACTACAACATCTGATTTATATGTTACATGGAATAGATGCTCATTAAGAAAATAAACTTTAAATTTTATATTTATGGATCATGATTATGCAGAAAACTTATTAAGAAAGTATGTTCGGAACGAGAAAATGCTTTATCATAGTTTTGCATCTGAGGCTGTAATGAGAGCATTAGCAAGAAAACTTGGCCGCGATGAAGAAAAATGGGGGTTGGCAGGTTTGTTACATGATATCGATACAGAAATAACCAATGCAGATCCTAAAAAACATGGACTGGTTGCTTACGAGTTATTAAAAGATGAAGGATTTGAGGAAGATATTATTGATGCTATAAAAATGCATAATGAAGAAGCTACAGGCCTAGAGCGCAAAACAGAATTCCAACATGCCCTGGCAGCGGGAGAAACAATTACCGGACTTATTTATGCAACTGCATTGGTTTATCCTGATAAAAAAATAAAGGATGTAAAACCAAAGTCAATAACTAAACGTATGAAACAAAGTGCATTTGCTGCATCGGTAAGCAGAGAAAATATTATGGAATGTGAAAAAATTGGGATTCACCTAAATGAGTTTGTCGAGATTTCGTTAAATGCTATGAAAGAAGTTGCAGATAAAATTGGGTTATAAATTAATTTTATATAGAGTTGTATATCATGTATTTAACCGTAGGGGAGTGCATGTTTTAACTTTTGTATCTTGATTGATAGATAAATAGATCATATTTTTAGTTTATATTTATTTAGACTTATTCTAAAATAGCAAAGAAAGAGTCTCTTAATTGATTAATATTAAACTCACAACAACAATGTAAATGTTGAAAAAAATAAATTAACATGGTTTATTTAATTTTTTTTTAATTTTGGTTGAAGAGTTTATTTATAAAACTCAACCTAAGCTCTTACAATTTGCTTATTAAGTGTAATAAGTAGTTCATTTAGTTAACAATTGTTTGACATAAAACAAGCGTTATGACACTCATAAAAGAACAATACAATATATCGGCAGTAATACTTGCCGGTGGTGCTAATAAGCGTTTTCAGGGGAAAACTAAAGCGAATATTCAAATTAGCGGGGTACGGATTATCACACGTACCATAAAAATTCTACACGAAATATTCGATGATATTATTATTGTTACCAATACACCCGAACAGTTTAAAGGATTTAGCCATTATAAGCTCGTTCCCGATGAAATAAAAAATGTTGGCCCACTGGGAGGGATACATGCTGCTATGAAAGCAGCTAAAAATGATTCGGTATTTGTTTTTGCAAGCGATATGCCGTGTATATCAAGCAAGCTGATAAAAAAACATATCGAATTTTATCAAAAACGTCGTTGCGATGCAGCCATCCCTCGTATTAATGATTTTAAGGAACCTTTACATTCTATTTATAATACTAAAATTTTTGAAAAACTGGATACTTATTTAAAAAATGCACACGATTATTCAATTGAAGGTTTTATTAAAGATTTGAATATTCGATATCATAATCTTGAAGATACGGAAGAAAACAGGAAATCATTTTTTAATATCAATACACCACAAGACTTATCCTGCATTGAGTTGTATGCAGAAGCTGGATATATTTAAACCTCAATTTAAGAGATTTGATTTAATAAAAAAGGGAGCTTCTTTAAGCTCCCTTTTTACATTTTTACGTTACTCCCTATTCTTTTGAGGATTGTAACATCCAAATTCTTTTTTCTGTTTCAGAAATAATATCTCCTAATAAAGCAAGTGTTCCCTCATCTCCTGATTCATCAGCTACCTCTAGGGCTTCATAAGCTTTGTTAAGTAAAACTTCATTATTGTCCAAAACAATGTCTATACTTTTATTTGCATCTTTTACATCTTTAACTGGTTTTATAGATGCATTTTTAATAAAATCTTCATAGGTGTGTAATGGTGTTTCATCTAACATTAAAATTCTTTCAGCAATCTCATCAATTACTTCTGCTGATTCGGTATAATATTCTTCATATTTTTCGTGTAACATAAAGAACATTTTTCCTTTAATATTCCAATGAAGTGCTCTTAAATTTTGATAGTAAATTTCATAATCGGATAATAATAAATTTAGTTTTTTTACTATTTCTGATTTGTTTTTAATTTCTCTTTTCATGATTATTTTGTTTTATTGTTCTACATTAATTTTAAAACAAAAATAAGATTAATAGTATTTATAAAATTTATATCTTTATAAGAAAAAATTATAACACATGACACTTAATCAGTTAAAATATTTAGTTGCAATAGCCAAGTATAGAAGTTTTTCGAAAACAGCACAAAACCTTGGAATTTCCCAGCCGGCGCTAACCTCTCAAATAAAAAAGCTGGAAGAGGAAATGGGTTTTGTTTTTTTTGACCGTACAAAGGTTCCCTTAGGCATTACATACGAGGGTGAAGTTTTTTTTAAAAGGGCACAGCAGGTATTGAAACTCACCGATGATATGTATAATATAGCCATCGAACTAGAAGAAGAAATCAGTGGGAAACTGGTTATAGGAGCAATACCTACTATTGCTCCCTATTTAATAACTGTTTTCATGGATGATTTACAAAAACTCTTTCCTGATTTACATTTAAATATAAAAGAACTAATTACCGAGGATATTATAACTCAAGTTAAGTCTGGAGAAATTGATGCGGGAATCATTGCAACTCCTGTAAAATCAAAAGGGGTAGTTTTTCAGGCCTTGTTTTATGAAAAGTTTTTTCTCTTTGTTTCTGAGAATAATAAATTTTACAACCTTGAAACTATAAATATTAGTCAGATTGATTTAAATGAACTGTGGTACTTAAACGAAGGAAATTGTTTCCAGAATCAGGTAAATACATTGTGTCATATATCTGAAAAATTGGCTCAACAACAAAATTTTAAATATCAGAGTAATTCTATTGAATCATTACGTTATATTGTTGAACAAAGAGGAGGAGTTACCTTTATTCCTGAGCTTGCAACGCTTGGTATCTCTTCTGTTAACGAGAATATGATTAAAAAAATTGAGGGGCTTCAGCCGGTTAGAGAAATTAGTTTGGTTACAACAAAATTTTTGTCAAAACAAAAGTTAATAGATGCTTTCGTAAAGATTTTATTAAAAAACATTCCTTCCAGGATGAAATCCTTACAAAAAAGTATGATTTTGGATACCCAAATTATTGCGGATTAGTTTTTTTAGGTTTATATTTTTTTATATCTATAATAGGAACAGGGTCGTATCCATGGGTTCCCCAAGGATGACACCTCGATATTCTTTTAATTCCCAGCCACGAACCTTTAAAGGGGCCATGAATTTTTACCGCTTCAATAAAATATTCAGAACAGGTAGGTGTATGCCTGCACGAAGCGGGAGTGTAGGGAGAGATAGCGTATTTATAAATATATACGGGTATAAGAAAAATAAAGCCGATTATTTTTTTTATTAAACGAACCATGTAACCAAATTTTTGGCAAAGGTAAGAAAATGTTTTAGCAAATAAATCGAGAAATTTATATAAAAAGAACTGCCAAAACTTTACATGTTTCGGCAGCTAAAGAGGTGTTGTTAATTTATAAATTTTTTGTTTCGTATGTTTTTTCTCGTTCGGCTGCTTTTTTATCCCATTTTGGAACTTCTTCTTTTAAAAATTTCTCTTTCTCAGCATTTAATCTATCCATATCCAGTCCGATATATTCCTGTGCTTTGGCTTTGGTTGAAATATCCGGATAAGGAACTTCCTCGTTAAAACCTAGTGAAGCAAAAATCCTGGCTAATTTGAGTCTTGCTTCAAAAGCAATATTAATTCCGGTAGATAAAATCCTGGAGCATTCTATTGGGCTGTGAAATGAACCGCCATGGCTTGCAGCAACATAATCCCACCGCCATTGTGCATGTCTTATATCCATTAATATTTCTTGCATTTGTTTGTCACTCGCTCCTAGCTCCCAGGCTTTCCCTGCTTCAACATGTGCTCTTACTAATAGTTCTTCCAGTTTATACATGCTTTCTTTAATCTTATCTTGTCGCTCATAAACGTTTGCTATAAGATTTTCTGTTTTTTCTCTGTGGCATATTAAACAGGTATTTTCAACATTATTAAGCGGGCTTTGAATTTTATGGTCGGTAAATTTTTGCCCCCCTTCATTAATGTATGGTAAATGACAATCGGCACAAGATAGCCCTCGTTGCGCATGAATTCCTGTAGTGAAAATTTCATAATCAGGGTGCTGGGCTTTCAACATAGGGGCCTTACTAATAGAGTGGGTCCAATCGGAAAACTCATATTCATCGTAATACTCTTCCATGGCATCTACAGTCATTCCTTTATCCCAGGGTAACGTTAGATAATTGCCTTCTCCTTTAAAATAATACTCTACATGGCATTGTGCACAAGCAAGGCTTCGCATATCCTGGTGACTAACTGAGTGTATGTCCTTATTTTGTCGTTGAAAAGCTTCAATTAATGCGGGTCTTGAAATTCTGAGATTCATATTTTCAGCATCGTGGCAATCAGCGCATCCAATGGGGTTTACAATTTCGTGGCCCAGGGTTTCCCAAGTTCCGCTGTAGAATTCTGCTACTCCAATTTGTTCCATTACCCTGGGTACATCAGGGCTTTTACATGTCCAGCATGTGTTTGGCATAGGGCTTACGTTTCCATCAACCGGAGCACCGGTTCGTAAAATCTCACGAATATCATCAATCGCATGATAATGGCCTCTTCCCTGGTTATATTCTTTGGAAAAACCATATCCAGCCCATAAAACCACTAATTTGGGATCTTCCGCAAGCATATCACGGAAAGCACTTCCATTATATTTACTTTTAAACGTGGTGTCAGCAGTTTTTAAAAATCTGTCGTATTGCCTGGGAAAGTTTTTACCCCAGATTTCATTGCGGGGTTCCCATTGCGAATGTTCTACTTGTGGAGTGTAAGCAAATACTGCTTCAGCTCTACGTTCAATTATAGACGAAGCTAAAAGCCCTAAAAAGAAAACAAAAATAATAGTAGCAATAAAGATAAGCCATCCTTTCCATGGTTTTTCTTTTATTTGTTCGCTAATTGGTTTCATAGGTATAGGTGTTTATTTTAATTATCGTTAGTAACTTTATCCAGCCATTCCGGTAAAGGGCTTTCAGGTAACGGAGCCCTGGCATCGGGGGTTACAGATAAACTATTGACTGTTCCGTGGGGAGTTTCTTTATGACAGTCCCAGCATAAACGTGTTTTTCTGTCATTTTGAAAATCCGGATGATTAACCTGTAGTGCTGCATTTTTAATTAAATCTTCGTGGCAACGTAAACAATTCTGCTGTACTACATTTATTCCGGCCTTTTTTATATGAATAACCTGTGGTTCTGCACGTAATGTAAAAATAGTAGCGTGTCGTAATCCGTCTTTTGCTTTAAAATAATAGTGCGAGAAAAAATTATTATGAGGAACATGACAATCGTTACAGTGAGCAATCTCTCGATGCGAACTGTGGTTCCATGTTGCATATTGCGGAACCATAATATGACAATTGATACAGGTTTGCGGGTTGTCAGATAAATAGGAGTGGGCTTTGGAAACATAAAATGAATAAATGGACAAACCGACAAAAATCCCAAGGATTATAATTACGGGAAATCTCCATTGTGGAGGAGGGATTAGTTTTTTTATCAGTTGAACCATACGTTTAATGAAAAGAGTTAGCGTTTAAATCAACCATACCAAATATATTAAATTCTTTCAGAAAATAAGTATTTCAATACTTTAAATCTTATAATCTTTAATTAGTTTAAATAAAGAAATGTTAAATTGTTAACAAAAAGGCTTAATTTAACTTTCGAACTTTTTGGTAGCTGGTTGATGCATCAATCATTTTTGAATAACTTACTTTTCGTCCGTCCTTCAACGATTCATACTCAAATCCGTTTTCGCCTTCAGTTAAAATACACTCACCCAAGTCATAGCGGAGTGATTCGACTTTATCTCCGGGGAGTAAAGGGGCGCCAGTTAAATCTTGTAATGTTTTCTTTTTTTTATTTTTCTTAAACAGATTGAATGCCATAGGATTAAATTTTACTATAAAATTCGGATTTTAATTTTATGAATGCAAATTTTATATAGCTGAAAAATGAGTAATGTTTTTTGTGCATAAAAAAAGAGCATTCTCAAACTGAAAATGCTCTTTCATTATTTATGTTGTTTTTTTAATATAATTCAGGATATTTTTTCGGGTCAACCTCATTCATCATGGCATAGACCGCTTCGAAAACATCTTCGGCATTTGGATTGGAAAAATAGTCTCCATCGCTGGTATAAGCAGGCCTGTGCTCTGTTGCAGTTACGGTTATTGGCTCAGCATCCAGATAATAATAGGCACTCTGATCTTCAAGCACTTTTTGCATCATAAATGCTGTTGCTCCGCCCGGAACATCCTCATCAAAAAATACCACCTTATTGGTTTTTTTGATAGAATCGGTTATGATATGCTTTCGGTCAAATGGCAACAATGTTTGCACATCTATTAACTCAACCGAAATATCAAATTCTTTTAGTTGTTCTACCGCATCCTGTGCAATACGAACACATGAACCATAGGTTACCAGCGTAATATCATTTCCTTCGTTAAGGATTTCAGGTACGCCCAGAGGAATTTTATATTCGCCAATATTTTCCGGCCGTTTTTCTTTTAACCGGTATCCATTTAGCGGTTCAATAACCAAAGCAGGGTCTTCTCCTTCCATTAAGGTATTATAAAATCCTGCTGCCTGGGTCATGTTTCGTGGCACACAAACATAAACACCACGAATGGAGTTTATTACCATACTTAATGGCGAGCCGGAATGCCATATTCCCTCCAGTCTATGCCCTCGTGTGCTAATGATTACCGGAGCAACCTGTCCACCCGCAGTACGATAGTGCGTGGTAGCCAAATCATCACTTAGGGTTTGCAAAGCATACAACAGATAATCAAAATATTGAATCTCTGCAATCGGCCTTAATCCGCGTAACGCAAGGCCAATGCCTTGTCCCAGGATGGTTTGCTCGCGAATTCCTGTATCGGTTACACGCAGTTCACCGTATTTTTCCTGTAATCCCTGGTAGGTTTGGTTTACTCCGCCAATATTTCCTAAATCTTCGCCAAAAGCAACCATTTTAGGATATTTTTTAAACAGGTAATCGAAATTATCTCTTAAAATTTCACGTCCTGCTACTTCGGGTGAATCCGGTTTTATGTCAGCTTTCACTTCGCTTACATTTAATGCCGAAGTTGGATATTCGTTATTTAATTTGGTATTATAACGTTCATAGTTATCTTCATAATTTCTTTCCAGCCACTCAGATAAATCGTTTTGAAGCTTTTCGCGGATATTACAATCCAGGCAAACATGACGTAATATTTTTTTTGCGGTACTAAAAATATCTTTACGGATGGGGCTCATTATCTTTTTTAACTCTTCGGTATACATCCCTACTTTGTCAATCCCTTCGCGCTTACACATACACGAGCGATTGTCGATGATCTCAATCAACTTATCCCGTTCTGTTTTTACCGGATCTTTAAATTTTTTCCAGGCTGCTTTTTTGGCAGCTTTGGCTTCATCAATTGCTTCTTGTTCAATTTTATCCAGTTCTTTTTCCGTAGCTATTTTTTCCTTAAGTATCCATTCCCTGGTTTTACGAATGCCATCAAATTCTTTTTCCCACTTCAATCGTTCTTCTGGTTTATACCTTTCATGAGATCCGGAGGTGGAGTGTCCCTGAGGCTGTGTAATTTCATCGATATGAAAAACAACAGGTACATGTTCTTTTCGGGCAATTTCAATACCTTCTTCAAATAATTTTATTAATCCGGGATAATCCCATCCTTTGCCTTTTAAGATTACGATTCCGGGTTTATCTTTGGTACGTTCAAAACCTTTTAATACTTCCGAAATGTTGCCTTTGGTGGTTTGAAGTTTTTTAGGCACAGAAATTCCGTATCCATCATCCCATACTGCAATGGCTGCAGGTACCTGTAATACTCCCACTGCGTTAATTGCTTCCCAGAATTGACCTTCGGATGTACTGGCATCTCCAATGGTACCAAATGCTACTTCGTTTCCTTTATCCGATAAGGTTTTAAAATCCTGCATCACTTTTACATTTCTAAAAAGTTTGGAGGCATAAGCTAATCCTACCCAGCGAGCCATCTGTCCTGCTGTGGGCGAAATGTCGGCAGATGAATTTTTTTGTTTCATCAAATTTTTCCAGCTGCCATCAGGGCTTAAACTACGCGTAGAAAAGTGGTTGTTAAACGATCGGCCTCCGTTACCAGGGTTTAACTCAATATCTGTTTGGCCATATAACTGAGCAAAAAATTCTTCGGCGGTAAATAAACCGGCAGCCATCATAAAGGTCTGATCCCGGTAATAACCCGAACGCCAGTCACCATCCTTATACTGCTTAGCCATAGCAATCTGTGCTATTTCTTTTCCATCACCAAAAATTCCAAATTTGGCCTTTCCGGTAAGCACTTCTTTTCGCCCTAATAAACTAATTTGGCGGCTTACATTGGCTAATTTATAATCGTTTAGTACTTCCTGTTTATTCCATGAAGTTTTTGATTTTGTATTCTTCTTTGCTGTGCTTTGTGTACTCATAATGTTATAGTTTATCAACTGACAAAATTGTTTGTAAATATATAATTTACAAAACTATTGGTTTATTGTAATAGTAATATAATATCTTATTTTTAAAACTTTAAAATGTTTATCTTTGCATTAGTAAACTAATAACAACAAAATTTATAGAATGTTTATTGAATTGTTTTTTTTGGTGGTTGGATTGCTGGTAATTGCTGTAATTGCTATGGGATTTAATGTGTTTTTCCGAAAGAATAAAAAATTTCCGGAAACTTCGGTGGGCAAAAACAAAGACATGCGCAAACTGGGGTTATCGTGTGCCCGCTCAGAAGAAATAAAGTGCAGGAGAGAAGTCAATAAGCTAACTGACACTTCAGGTTGCGCTGGATGTGGTCAATGATATTGTAAATTATTTAAAAATTTGACAAACCACCAGGAAGATTAAGTACGAAAGACGAAATGCATATATCGATCTTTGAATAAATC
>JAXHVS010000124.1:42822-49256 GCA_034189025.1 Bacteroidota bacterium | reverse complement strand
AATAAAATGAATGTAAAATGGAATCATCAAACACCTTATAATTAACTATTTGATGATCTTGTTTGATTAACAAAGGTTTGATTTATAAAATTTTATTTATTAGTGCGAAACATTAGTTAATATTTATATCCTATAAAATTAACTTATATGAAAATTTCGCTTTAACTTTGATTCCGACATTACAAAAGAACTAAAAAACTGGTTAATATTACCAATAACAGAAAATTTATTGGTAACAAAATGATGAAAATCATCCATATCATTACAGTAAACTTTTAACAGAAAATCAGAGTTACCGGAGACATAAAAAGCTTCCATTACTTCATTCATAGTAGAAATATGTTTTTCAAATTCCTCTATAGCCTCTTTTGTATGAATCTTTAAAGAAACAGAAATATAAACAATAAGCTTCTTCCCTATTTTCTTAGGATCAATTAAAGTAATGTATTGTTGTATATATCCTCCTTTCTCAAGCTTTTTAATTCGTTCATGAATAGGTGTAGTTGACAAATGAAGCTTTTCAGATAATTCACGAATAGTAATTCGACTATTCATTTGCAGAATATTTAGTAGCTTTTTATCTATTTCGTCAAGAGGTTTCATAGCCAGATATATTTTCTATTGATTATACTTAAATGAAATACAAATATAATATATTTCTTTAATAATTTATAAAATTAGTAATATTTACTATTTATTTTTTAAATAAAAGAATATATTTGTATTTTTTATACATTGCAAAGCAAATTAATACTATATAATAATGATTGAAATAATTGATAAAGTAACCGATAAAACAGCATTAAAAAATGCAATACAAAGATTTAAGGAAAGGAATATTATCTTACCCACTTTTGAACAGCAAAAAAATCCGGATTTAATTCCTGATAAAATAAAGGATAAATTAAAAAATGTTGGGTTATGGGAAATTAATCCTTTAAATCTTTTTCGCATAACCTGGAAAAATGAGCCCAAAGAAAAAGGTGGATTATTCGGGAATGTTAATTATATTGAACTACCGAAAGAAATTACAGGTGTTAAAGCACGTATTGTTTTACTTATAGGTAAATGGTTTCCTACCGGATCGCATAAAGTTGGTGCTGCCTATGGATGTTTAGCTCCCCGAATTACTACTGGCGAATACGACCCAACTTATCATAAGGCTGTATGGCCTTCAACGGGAAACTATTGTCGTGGTGGAGCTTTTGATTCTAAATTAATGGGAACGGAGTCCATAGCTATTTTACCCGAAGAAATGAGTCAGGAAAGATTTAACTGGTTAAAAAATGAGATTGGATCGGAAGTTATTGCCACACCAGGGTGTGAATCAAACGTAAAAGAAATTTATGATAAATGCTGGGAAATTCGTCGAACACGGCCCAATTCTATCATATTTAACCAATTTGATGAGTTTGGAAATGCTGCCTGGCATTATAATATCACAGGAAACGCTATAGAAGAAATTTATAATCAGTTAAAAACCGAAAAATCTAATTTCGCAGCCTATGTATCAGCTACAGGATCGGCAGGTACTATTGCAGCAGGAGATTATTTACGGACTTTTATCCCTAACATCAAAGTTGTTGCTTCAGAGGCACTGCAATGCCCTACATTATTATTGAGCGGATTTGGAGGACACAGAATTGAAGGCATTGGCGATAAACATGTACCCTGGATTCATAACGTTAAAAATACCGATATGGTAACTGCTATTGACGATGAAGATTGTATGCGCCTTCTTCGATTATTTAATGAAAAAGAAGGTCATCAATATTTAAAGTCAGCGGGAATTGATCAAGAATTGATAGATAATTTACATTTAATTGGGATATCCGGAATAGGAAACTTATTATCAGCCATTAAAACAGCAAAATATTACGAAATGACTGATGATGATATAATTATTACGGTTGCTACAGACTCTGCCGATATGTATCAATCAAGAATCAAAGAATTAAATGATGAGCGAGGACCATATAATCAAATTCAGGCGGCAAAAGATTTTGAAAAATGTATATTTGGTTGTACCATTGATTATACAAAAGAATTAAGTTATTATGATAAAAAATCTATCCATAACCTGAAATATTTTACATGGATTGAACAGCAAGGAAAAGAAGTAAATGATTTAAATAAGCTGTGGTACGATCGAGATATCTGGAACAAACAGTTTAACCAGGTTAAACGTTGGGATGAACTGATTAATGAATTCAACGAAGAAACAGGGTTGTTAAAAAATATCTAATAAACATAAAGGTGTCTGGATGTAGTAAAGATAAAACCTGAATTAATTTTATACTAAATTTAAGCAGGTAAACCAAACCTTAAAAAACTACACAGACACCTTTAATTTTGTAAATATAGAGACTGTTGTTCTTAAACAAAAATAAGAAATTCGCAGTAGTTTAAAATATTATGAAACAAAAAACCACTACTGAAAAATTCATTTATGAGTGTATTGATTGTGGAAAACAATACAATGCATCTGAAACAATATATCTTTGTCCTAAATGTAGCAAGGAAAATAACGATTCAAATCCTCCAAAAGGAGTTCTTAGAATTGTTTATAACTTTTTTGATGATTTAGAGAAAAATCTCCTTTTTAATGATTTGAAAAAGGAAAATTTTCTGCAAATTTTACCCATTAGAAGCATGGCAAGTTTGCCTGAGCTAAAAGTTGGAAACACACCTTTATATCAATTCAATGAGCTGGATAATAATAAATTACCTTTTCAATTATTTCTAAAAGATGATTCGCAAAATCCTACCTTTTCGTTTAAAGACAGGGCATCAGCTATCGTTTCAGCATACGCTAAAGAAAATAATATAACAACCATTGTTACTGCATCAACAGGGAATGCAGGTTCATCACTGGCGGGAATTTGTGCTGCTCAAAAACAAAAAGCGGTAATTATAGTACCTGAAAAAGCACCTTTGGCTAAACTTACACAAATTTTAATGTATGGAGCGACTATTGTTCCTGTTAAAGGAACTTACGATGATGCATTTGAATTAAGCATTAAAGCATCCCAAAAATTTGGTTGGTATAACCGGAATACAGCTTATAACCCGTTAACCATAGAAGGGAAAAAAACGGTTTCTTTTGAAATTTATAATCAAATGAGTGAATCCACACCAGATAGAATTTTTGTCCCTGTGGGCGATGGAGTTATTATCTCAGGTATTTACAAAGGTTTCGAAGATTTATTAAACCTTAAAATCATAGACAAAATACCCATCATTGTTGCTGTACAATCAGAAGGTAGCGATAACTTAATCCGAAATCTAAACCATAAGAATTTTAAAATCAAAAAAAGTGATACCATTGCCGATTCAATTTCGGTTGATATTCCACGTAACTTTAATATGGTAAAATATTTTATCAAAAAATATAATGGAGAATACATTACCGTTTCTGATCAATCAATACTTAAAGCATCTTCTATCTTATCAAAAAATACAGGTATTTTTGCAGAACCTGCTGCTGCAACAGGCTTTGCAGGATTATTGAATTATTATCATAATCATAAACTTGACAATAAATCAAAAAATGTTGTACTTTTAACCGGAAGTGGATTAAAAGACCTTAATGCGGTCCAGTCTATACTCAAAATACCCGATCCAATCGAGCCAAAAATCGAAAATCTGAAAAAAATGTTCTCATGATTACTTTTACTTTAAACGGTGTTAAAGAAACTTACAAGGGAGATGCCAATCAAACATTATTAAAATATTTACGCACCCAAAAGCATATCACATCAGTTAAAGATGGATGCTCAGGACAAGCAACATGTGGAGCTTGTACAGTAGAAATTAATGGCAAAGCCAAATTGGCTTGTGTAACAAAAATGGGCAACCTTGATGGTGCTGAAATATTAACTCCCGAAGGTTTTCCGGATTATGTAAAAGATACTATTGCCAAAGCTTTTGTTAATAAAGGGGCCGTTCAGTGTGGTTTCTGTACTCCCGGTTTTATAAGCCGCACAAAAATCCTTTTACAAAATAACCCAAATCCCACCATCGAAGAAATTCAAAAAGCGATAAAACCACATATTTGCCGTTGCACCGGATACAAAAAAATTGAACAGGCAATTCTGTTTGCCAGTGAAGCAATTCGTAACCAAAAACAACTGGAAATAACCAAAACATCGGGGAAAGTAGGTATTGCTCATCCTAAATACGAAGCCTATAAAACAGCGTTGGGAAAGCGCAATTTTGTGGATGATATTTTTCTGGATGGTATGCTCTTTGCTGCCCTAAAATTCAGTGATCATCCCAAAGCCAAAGTTTTAAAAATTAACACCTCCTTAGCAGAAAAAACAAAAGGAGTGCACCGTGTATTTACTGCAAAGGATATCCCCGGCGAAAAAAAAGTTGGATTAATACTGCAGGATTGGAATGTAATGATTGACCAAGAAGAAACCACTCATTATATTGGGGATGTAATTGCAGGTGTGGTTGCCGAAACCGAATATATTGCCCGCAAAGCAGTTCAAAAAATTAAAGTTGAATACGAAGTTTTAGAACCTGTAACCGATGTATTTAAAGCAATTGACGGACCTCTGGTGCATGATGAGCGACCTAATCATTTTGATACAACTAAATTCACTATTGGCAATGCCAAAGATGCATTAAAAAAATCAAAATATATTTCCAAAGGAAAATATGAAACACAACGTATAGAACATGCATTTTTAGAAAAAGAAGCTGCTGTAGCACAACCTGATGGGAAGGGTGGATTAAAATTGTTTAGTCAGAGCCAGGGTATTTATGAAGACCGGCGTCAGGTAGCCATGATCTTAGGATTACCTGAAGAAAAAGTGCATGTAACACTTGTCCCCAATGGTGGAGGATTTGGCGGTAAAGAAGATTTAAGTATTCAGGGACATGCATCATTATTTGCCTGGTTGCTGCAAAAACCCATAAAGTTAAGCTTAACAAGAGAAGAATCGATACGCCTGCATCCAAAGCGCCATCCTGTATTTATGGATATTGAGTTGGGTGCTGACAAAAATGGCAAACTCACAGCATTAAAGTTACGAGCAGTGGGCGATACCGGAGCTTATGCTTCGGTTGGGATGAAAGTATTGGAAAGAGTGGCTGGACATGCATCCGGAGGTTATTTTATACCAGAAATTGATATTGAAGCTAAAACAGTTTATACTAATAATATTCCTTGTGGAGCTATGCGGGGTTTTGGCGCTAACCAGGTTTGTTTTGCCCTGGAAAGTTGTATTGATGATATTTGCGAAAAAGCAGGGTTTGACCGATGGCAATTTCGTTATGATAATGCGTTAGTTGATGGGCTAAAAACATCCACCGGACAGAAAGTTTTTGGCGTAGGAATTCGTGCTTGTTTAGATGCAGTTAAAGATGACTTTAAAAAGGCAAGATTTGCTGGGCTTGCTTGTGCCATAAAAAATTCAGGTGTGGGTAATGGAATGATTGATGATTCAAAAGTAATTATAGATATTATTTCCGACAATCATATCCGCCTACAACATGGATGGACCGAGATGGGACAAGGGGTACATAATATGGCCTTACAAACATTGTGTCAGGAAACATCCGTTTCTCCTGATATTATCGAAGTGGTTGTTGATACAGATGCACAAATCAAAACTGGAATGACTACTTCATCGCGCGCAACAGCATTGGTTGGATTGGCCGTGATTAATGCTGCCGAGGCATTAAAAAAAGATTTAAAAACCAAATCATTAAAAGAATTAACCGGAAAATCATATAAAGGACAATATGTCTGCGACTGGACAACCAAACCAGGAATAGATGTTGACGAACAAATCACTCATTATTCTTACGGTTATGCAGCACAGCTATGTATCTTAGATGATAATGGAAAGATAAAAAAAATGATAGCTGCACACGATGGTGGCAAAATAATGAACCCAATGCTTTTTGAAGGACAGGTAGAAGGTGGAGTGCACATGGGCCTCGGTTATGCATTAACCGAAGATTTACCCATGAAAGATGGATTTTTAATTAGTGATAAGATGAAAGATTTGAAAATCCTTAGAGCACACGAAACGCCGGAAATTGATGTTCGCATGATTGAAGTGAAAGATCCTGTTGGGCCATACGGAGCCAAAGGAATTGGTGAAATTGGGCTGGTACCCACTGCTGCTGCTGTGGCCAATGCATTTACAAAATTTGATGGTAAAAAAAGATACAAATTACCGTTAAACAGAGATGAAGAGACTAATGATTTAGGAACACCTTTGTTTTGAATTTTTATAAATTAGCTTTTAATTTCACTCCTAAAGGAGTTTAATAATTTTTGCTATTTGTTTTTTTTACCAATATATCAGCCTTACAGGCTTAATAAAAAAATAGATTTAAAAAAACACTGTAGGTGTGTTATGTTGGTAACATCAATATAAATATAAGTAAAATGTCGTAGGCATGATATAAAAATT
>JAXHVS010000124.1:0-42722 GCA_034189025.1 Bacteroidota bacterium | reverse complement strand
ACCAATATATCAGCCTTACAGGCTTAATAAAAAAATAGATTTAAAAAAACACTGTAGGTGTGTTATGTTGGTAACATCAATATAAATATAAGTAAAATGTCGTAGGCATGATATAAAAATTACTAAACATGGCAAATACTTATACTCAAATAACTATACATATTGTTTTTACAGTTAAGCATCGTGAAAATCTAATAAAAAAGCAACATAGAGAAGAATTGTATAAATATATTGCTGGAATAATTCAGAATAAGAATCAAAAATTACTTGCAATAAATGGAGCTTCTGACCATATTCATATTCTGGTTGGTTTAAATCCAGCAATGAGTATTTCTAATTTAGTGCGTGATATAAAAAATAATTCATCAAAATTTATTAATAAAAAAAGATGGGTTTTAGGAAAATTTCAATGGCAGGAAGGATATGGTGCTTTTTCTTATTCCCGGTCGCAAAGACCTGATATTATAAAATATATTAATAACCAGGAAGAACATCATCAAAAATTAAGCTTTAAAGATGAGTATCTTAATATACTAAAGAAATTTGATGTAAATTATGATGATGAATATTTGTTTGATTTTTTTGAATAAAACAAATATGCCACTTCTATGGAGAGTTCGAAGTACACTTATTTTTTTATTAGAATTTCAGCCTTACAGGCTTAATAAAAAAATAGATTTAAAAAAACACTGTAGGTGTGTTATGTTGGTAACATCAATATAAATATAAGTAAAATGTCGTAGGCATGATATAAAAATTTAAAATTTATAACAGAAATGATCCTATTAAAAAATGCAACTTACATAGACTGGAAAACTCTGGAATTTAAGAGTACCCATATTCTTGTAGAAAATGGGTTAAAAGGAAAGATTCAATTTATTGATAATATAGAAAAAGCAAATGCCGATCAGGTTATTGATTGCCAAGGTAAATTCGTTACAAAATCATTTGCCGTCGGGCATCATCACATTTATTCAGCATTGTCTCGTGGTATGGGAGCACCGAAAAAAAATCCTGAAAATTTTTATGAAATCCTTCAGTATATTTGGTGGACATTAGACAAATCTCTTGACAAAGAAATGATTGAAGCCAGTGCCTTATACACTGCAATGGCTTGTGCAAAAGCCGGGTCAACCTTTGTTGTCGATCATCATGTGTCACCTAATTACATTAATGGTTCACTGGAAATTATTGCCAACGCTTTTGATAAAGTAGGCGTTAGTCATTTATTGTGCTACGAAATTACTGACAGAGATGGTTTGGATAAAGCAGAAAAAGGGCTTGCTGAAACCGAAAACTATTTACAATCAAACCAGGGTTTGGTAGGATTACACGCATCTTTTACTGTAGGTGATGAATCTATGAAAAAAGCAGCTACCTTAATGCAAAAATACAATTCAGGATTTCATATTCATGTGGCCGAAGGCCAATATGATCAGGAGCATTGCCAAAACCATCATAATAAAAGTGTTATTGAACGATTAAATAACTTTGGAGCACTAGATTCATCAAAATCAATACTCGTCCACTGCCTGCATCTGAATGAAAATGAACGGAAATTGGTTAGTCAATCAAAAGCATATATTGTACAAAATATGGAAAGTAATCTAAATAACAATGTAGGCTACTTCAACTCATCAGGATTGGGAAAAAATATCATGTTTGGAACCGATGGTATGCACAGCGATATGCTACAAAGCGCCAAAGCCGCTTTTTTTGTTGGACAGGGTTTTGATAGTATAAATTTTTCTTCTGCTTATGAGCGTTTTAGAAAAATACATGAGTATATTGCTCTTAATCAATTCGATGGCGATGGAGAAAATAATCTGGCCATTTTGGATTATGACTCACCTACCCCAATAAACCAGGATAATTTTTTAGGACATTTTATTTTTGGTATTAACTCAAATCATATTAACGATGTAATTTCTAATGGAAAACTTATTGTAAAAGACCGGAAAATACAAAGGGTTAACGAAACAGAAATTTTAGAATTCTCAAGGGAACAATCCATTCGGCTTTGGAAGAAAATGAAGAAATAGTTCAAAGTTAAATGCTGTATTATTAACTTTGAACTCTAAACTCTGAATTCAAAACTAAATCTTATGGAACTAAACATACTCGAATGGGTTGGTTATGCAGCATCTGTAATTATTGCCTTATCCATGACCATGAGCTCCATCGTGAAATTTAGATGGATCAACTTAATAGGAGCAACTACTTTTTCTACTTATGGTTTTTTAATTGGCGCCTTGCCCGTAGGGTTCTTAAACGGATTTATTGTAGTTGTTGATATTTATTATTTGGTAATCATTTATGGGAAAAAAGAAATTTTTGAAACCCTCGAAGTAAGAGCTGACAACAAATACCTTTTACGATTTCTGGAGTTTCATCATAAAGAAATACAAAAATTCTTTCCCGGATTTAAGTATAAACCCGAAATGAATACCATCAGCTTTTTTGTATTGCGAAATATGTCGGTTGCCGGATTATTTTTAGCTCGGCGCGAAGATGGAAATATTTTAAGAGTTGGATTGGACTATGTGATTCCTGAATATCGTGATTTTAAAAACGGTCGATACATCTATTTAAGATTAAGAAAAAGATTTATTCAGGATGGCTTTGATATTGTTAAAGCATCTGCAAATAGTAAGAAATATATTAAATATTTAAAAAAACAGGGATTTATAGAAGACCAGGAAGGAGTATTCTTTAAAGTTCTGGATAAAACAAAATAAGAAAACTTTATCATCCTGATCCCTATAGCTATGATGATGACAAAGGATGTTATAAGCATAACTCATTAATATTGGTTTGTAGAAATATGTTATCATAATTTTCTAAAACTTTTACTACCTTTACGGGTATGAATATTTTAATTCAATATGCCACCATTGTTACATCAAAGCAATCATTTAATGCCGATATTTTTATTTCCAATGGTAAAATTGCCCAAATAGGAAGTTCACTCCAAATTTTAGAACCCATAGATAAGGTTATTGATGCGAGTACGTATTTTGTATTTCCTGGAGGTATCGATCCTCATGTTCATATGCATTTACCTACACCAGCTGGTTATTCGTCTGATGATTTTGCTACAGGAAGTAAAGCTGCACTCATGGGTGGTACCACTACCCTACTCGATTTTGTGACACCACAAAAAGGCGAATCACTCATTGATGCACTCATTAACCGAAAAGAAGAAGCCAATTCGTCGCTTTGTGATTATTCATTTCATGTTAGCCCTGTGGAGTGGACAAAAACTACAGGTCAGGAAATTAAAGATTGTATCGAAGCCGGAATTACATCTTTTAAAGTGTATATGGCCTATAAAGAAACCGTAGGTTTAAACGATGAAGATATTTTCAAGGTGATGCATACAGTAGGTAAATTAGGTGGAATAGTAACCTTACATTGCGAATCGGGCGATAAAGTTGAAGAGCTAAGAAATAAATTAGCCGGAGAAAACAAAGTAAGTCCAGAATATCATCCCCTTTCACGGCCACCGGAAACAGAAACAGAAGCTGTTCAAATGGCCATAGAAATGGCTAAACTAACAAAATGCCCAATTTACATAGTACATACATCAGCCGGTAATTCATTAGAATTTATTGAAAAGGCACAAAAAGAAAAACAAAAAGTTTATTCCGAAACATGCCCACATTATCTTTTACTGGATGATTCAAAATATAAAGGTGATTTTAACGAAACAGCAAAATACGTTCTAAGTCCACCTTTACGAAAAAAAGAAGATCAAAATATGCTTTGGGATGGTATTAGAAACGGAATAATTAAAACTATCGGAACCGATCATTGCCCTTTTAATTTAAAACAAAAACAAGCAGGTATAAATGATTTTAGGAAGATACCCAATGGTGCCGGAAGTGTTGAGCATCGAATACAATTACTTTATACCTACGGTGTTTTAAGAAATCGTATGAGCTATAATCAGTTTGTTGATATCACTTCCACACAACCTGCAAAAATTTTCGGCCTATATCCTCAAAAAGGGAAAATAGCAGTAGGCTCCGATGCCGATTTAATCATCTGGAATCCAAAAAAAGAAAATAGCATTACAGTACAAAACCACCACCAAAATTGTGACCTTGAAATTTATGAGGGCATTAAAACCATTGGAGAACCTGAAATTGTTATTGCTAATGGACAAATCGTTGTCGAAAACAAAAAGTTGGTTTCAACTCCAAAAGGAAAGTTTCTAAAAAGAAAAATTGAACACTGTCCCGATAAATATAGGGAACACTGATTGAACAATTTTTCACAGGTTAATTCCCATAACCAAAAAATTAATATAAAAAAGCAGGTTAAAAACCTACTCTTTTTTTATTTCTTTTTAAAATCTGATATAGTATTTCCGAAGGATTTTCAAATTTATTCGTAAACATCATAGCCGCAATAATATAAGGTTTGAACCCTGCTTCAAGATAAGTTCTGATTCTATACTTTTCAAATACATCAGCATTAACTTCACCTTCTTTGCAGGAAACCTCACTAATATCGGCAGGTAAACAATGCATATATAGAGCATCCTGGTTTTTGGTCAATTTCAATTTTTCCTCATTATATTCCCAATGCTTAAACTTTGCATTGTTCGCCAAACAAGTTTGTTCAAGATTATTTAAACCTTCAACATCGGCATTTTTTAAAAGTTCAGTTCGTTGCTGCATAATATGAAACGGGGCCCAACTTTTGGGATACACAATGTCCGCATCTTTCATGGCATCTTCCATAGAATACGAAATATTGAACGAACCACCACTTTGTTTGGAATTGTTTTTTGCAATATCTACAATTTCAGGAATTAAGTCATATCCTTCAGGATATGCTAATTCTAAGTTCATCCCAAAACGAGACATTAACGCGATTATTCCTTGTGGAACAGACAATGGTTTTCCATAACTTGGCGAATAGGCCCAGCTCATCACAATCTTTTTCCCTTTTAAATTTTTAAGCGAGCCAAATTGTTTTTTCAAATGTAATAAATCGGCCATAGATTGTGTTGGATGGTCCATATCACATTGCAAGTTAACTATTCCTGGCCGAGTGGGTAATACACCTTTTTGATAACCTTCGTCGAGCGCATCTCCTACTTCACGCATGTATTTATTTCCCTCGCCCAGGTACATATCATCGCGTATACCAATAAAATCGGACAAGAAGGAAATCATATTCGCTGTTTCGCGAACGGTTTCACCATGAGCAATTTGTGATTTCTGCTCATCTAAATCCTGAACAGCGCAACCTAACATGTTACTTGCCGAAGCAAACGAAAAACGTGTGCGGGTTGAGTTATCGCGAAAATTAGAAATAGCCAACCCCGAATCATAAACACGTGGTGAAATATTTTGATCTCTCATGTTTTTTAATATCTCAGCCACTTCTAGAATTACCTCCAAGTCTTCCAGGCTTTTTTCCCAGGTCAATAGAAAATCCTTTTGAAACAGGCCTGTTTTTAACTGGCCTAATTTTTCAATTTTATCTATTAAGTTCATATTAATTTTTTTACGTTTATTCCTTTTAAAGAGAATAGGCATTAATTAAATCTCATAAGCAAAAGCAGCATAAAAAGCCGATGCCACAACTAAATCATCGATTGCCACCTTCTCGTTTGGAGCATGTGCCAACACTTCATTGCCGGGGCCAAAGCCAATGGTTGGAATCCCATAAACTCCGTTGGTCATAATACCGTTAGTAGAAAATGTCCATTTATCAATTTTAGGCGCCTTATTAAATAACTCTTTAAATGATTTAACACCTGTTTGAACGATTTCTGAATCTACAGGAATTTTCCATGTTGGATAATATTTTTCCATTCCGTATTCTAATCCGGTATAAGCAGTTTCCTTATACTCCAATACCTCAACTTTTGCATTCAGTCCTTGTAACAGCTCTTCAATTTCTGCAATGGCCGATTCTTTGGTTTCTCCCCAGGTTAAACGCCTGTCAAGGTGAATTCTGGCATAATCGGCAACAGCACATAATGAAGGGCTTCCTGTTACCATTTCAGAAATGGTAATGGTTCCTTTTCCTAGAAAATCATCGTATTTTAATCTTTCGTTCAGTTTTTCTATCTCCAGTGCTGTTTTTGAAGCCATATAAATAGCATTTTTCCCTCGTTCGGGAGCTGAACCATGAGAGGAGACACCATAGAAATGTACATGCATTTCCATACGTCCACGATGGCCGCGATAAATATTTAAATTGGTTGGTTCAGTGCTAATCACAAAGTCGGGTATAATTTTATCTTCTTCAACAATATATTTCCAGCATAAACCATCACAATCTTCTTCAATTACACTCCCTACAAAATAAATTGTAAGATCTTTGTCGAAACCTAATTCTTTTAAAATTCTTCCTGAAGTCACAAAAGCTGCTGGCCCTCCCTTCTGGTCAACTGTACCCCGGCCATGCACAAAACCATCTTTTATTTCACCCCCCAACGGGTTAAAATCCCAGTTATCCATATTGCCCATATCCACTGTATCCATGTGTCCATCGATAGCCAAAATCTTTTTTCCACCTTGCCTGCCGGCAGGCAGGTTTCCAATACGACCAATAACATTCCCCAATCCGTCAATTCGCACTTCATCAAACCCGGCTTCTTCCATTTGTCTTTTCAATTCCAGTTGAACTTCTTTTTCTTCAAGGCTTAATGATTTAATTTGCACTAATTTTGATAAATTTTGAGCTGTATAATCACGATATTTTTCTGATAACTTGTTAATTTTATGATAAATATTTTCCATTTGAAAATGTATTTTAATTTAATGTCTAAAATTAAACTTTTTATAAACATAAGGACGTTTACAGAATAACTTAATATCATATAAATATTATTTTAGTTAATTTTTCTAATATTTTTCTGTTTATGGTAAAATATACCATTATCCTAAAAATTTTAATAACAAAATTATTTTATAATGAAATTTGATACTTTTATAAAATGATTTAAAAAAAATAAAAATATGAAAATTTGGAACTTTATTTACCATCATTTATCTAATAATAAAAATGTTGTATTAATTACAGTCGTTGAACGGAATGGAAGCAGTCCGGGAGTTGTGGGCTTTAAAATGGCTATATCAGCATCTGGCGAGATGGAAGGATCTATTGGTGGAGGAATTATGGAATATAAAATGAGCAAATTAGCAAAATCCATTGCAATGGAAGGGAATAAAAATCCTTTGATAAAAAAACAAATCCATAATCCTGATGCTGGTGAAGAAAAATCGGGTTTAATATGCTCTGGAGAACAAACCCATGCTTTTATCCCTTTAAATTCTTCTCATTTAAATGAAATAAAAAAAATAGTTGATGTTTTAGCAAGAGGAGATAATGGGGTATTAAATCTTACGAATAAAGGCCTGTTTTTAAACAAAAATATGAAAAGTGATGAGCCTATTCAATACATTTTTAAAAATGATGATGATTGGGAATACAAGGAAAAGATAGGGTTAAAGGATACCATCTTCATATTTGGTGCTGGCCATATTAGCGTTCCATTAAGTCAGGTTTGCCGAATGCTTGATTTTAGGGTTGTTGTGTTAGATGACCGAAAAAATCTTTCTACTTTTGAAAATAATCAATTTGCTCATCAAAAGCACATCATCAATTTTAATAACATTGCCGACATGGTACCCGATAACCCACATAATAGTTATGTGGTTATTATGTCCTTTGCTCACAAAAATGATGAAGTAATTTTGAAACAAATGGTTAACAAAAATTTAAAATACCTTGGCATGATTGGCAGTAAGAATAAAATAAAAACAATTTACGATTCGTTAACCCAGCAAGGAATTTCTGAAAAAGATCTTTCCAGGGTTGATGCCCCTATTGGGCTTTCAATTAATAGTAAAACTACAGCCGAGATAGCCATTAGTATTGCTGCTAAAATTATACAAGTAAGAAATTCATAAATCACTTAATTACTAAGGTAAATATATAATTGTTAAAAATATGTTAATATTAAATTGATTTTTTTAATTGCTGTTTGCATGATTTCCTTATATTTGTCCGAAATATACATTTTGATACAAAAAAATGATATTGATAATCTTTAAAAATCAAATTAAGTCAACCGACCAAAATATAAGGGTCAGATGACCCAATTAAAACAGGTTTCTTTTTCAGAAACCTGTTTTTTTTGTGTAATAACGAAGTATATATGATATTTTTAATTTTTAGTATTCTCTCGTCAGCCGCTATTTATGTTATATTTAAATACATCGATCGCATTAAAATCGCATCATTTGATGTTATTATAATTAATTACATTACTGCTGCCATATTAGGGTTACTTCTCTCCGATACTCAAGCTGATATTTTCCCTATTTATCAAAATCAATGGTTCCCTTATGCCGTTTTAATAGGAGTCCTGTTTATTGTAATGTTTGTGGTAATTGCCAAGTCTTCACAAATTGTAGGAATTGCCATTACTACCGTTTCTAATAAAATGTCGGTAATCATCCCGATTACTTTTTCAATACTAATCGACCCTTTGGATAAGCTTACAAATCTTAAAGCAGCAGGTATTATTCTTGCTATTTTAGCTGTATTTTTATCCATTTACCGAAAACGAAAAATCGAATTTGACCCCCGCAATATTTATTTACCTATTATTCTATTCCTGGGAATGGGAATTGTTGATTCAATCGTAAAATATGCCCAGCAATATTACGTAAACGATAATGTACTCCCTCTGTTTACCGTAATTCTTTTTATCATAGCTGCTATTGCTGGTTTGGTTACTAAATTATTAAGAAAAACACCTTTTAAAGCATTAGTCAACCCCCAAATATTGATGTGGGGAATACTTTTAGGGATAAGTAATTATGGATCATTATATTTTTTAATAAAAGCGCTAAATTATAAAGATCCATTTGGCAACCATATTGGTGGTTCGGTTGTATTTGGCATTAACAACCTGGGAGTAATTGCATTATCCGTAATTATTGGATTACTATTTTTTAAAGAAAAAATATTAAAAATAAACTGGGTAGGAATCATTATTTCATTTATTGCAATTTATATTTTATCAATTACATAAGATGGCTGATTTTCACGATGAATACTTAACCATTAGTAAACCATCCGAGGGATTATTTAAAGACAGCGGAAGTAAATTCCTGGCTTTTGCTTTTCCTGTATCTTCGGAAAATGAAATCAAAGCAATCCAGGAACAACTCCGAAATAAATACCATGACGCACGCCATCATTGTTATGCATACATGTTGGGTGTTAACAAAGAAATTTATAGAGCAAATGACGATGGTGAGCCTTCAAGTACTGCAGGAAAACCTATCCTAGGACAAATTAGATCCTTTAACCTAACAAATATTTTAATAGTAGTCATCCGTTACTTTGGAGGTACAAAACTGGGTGTTGGTGGTCTTATCCATGCATACAAAACAGCAGCCGAAGAAGCACTTAAAAATGCAAAAATCGTAAAAAAAACATTACATGATATTTATGAATTAAAGTTTGATTACCCTCAAATGAACGAAATAATGCGAATTATGAAAGAAGAAAATATAGAACAAATTGACCAAAATTTTGAATTAACATGTTCCATTACGCTGGCTTTACGAAAAGCTGAAGTAGAGAAAGTATTAAGTAAATTCGATCGAGTGGAAAAATTAAAAATTGAATTTATTGAAACAAGATAAAAATTTAAAATTCCAGGTTTTAGATTTCAGGTTTCAGATTTTTATAATTAAAAACAATAAAAAGTTTATATATAATACGTATAACTAAATAACCAGGATGAATGAAAAACAAAAATTTAGTATCAATCACCGATTTCTCTAAAGATGAAATCTTTAAAATTCTTAATTTAGCTGAAGAATTTGAAAAAAATCCTAACCAAAATCTTTTAGAAGGCAAGGTTATAGCTACTTTGTTTTTTGAACCCTCTACCCGCACCCGTCTGAGTTTCGAAAGCGCAATTAGCCGATTGGGTGGAAAATATATTGGATTTACCGATGCGGCATCTTCGAGTGTTAAAAAAGGAGAATCATTAAAAGACACTATAATGACCGTTGCTAATTATAGTGATATGATTATTATGCGTCATCCCATTGAAGGGAGTGCTCGCTGGGCCAGTGAAGTTTCCAGGGTTCCTGTTGTGAATGCGGGCGACGGAGCTAATCAACACCCAACACAAACATTACTCGATTTGTTTTCCATACGCAAAACACAAGGCACTCTCGATAACCTAAATGTTTTTTTTGTGGGTGATTTAAAATATGGACGCACTGTACACTCACTGTTACAAGCCATGTCAATGTTTAATACCTCTTACAATTTTATTTCACCTGAGGAATTAAAAATTCCTGATGAGTATAAAATGTTTCTGGATAAAAAAGGATTGAAATATTACGAACACCTCGATTTTTCGGATATTATTTCACATGCAGATATTATTTATATGACACGCATACAACGTGAACGATTCTCTGATCCTATGGAGTATGAAAAAACGAAAAACTCTTATGTTTTAAGAAAAAAAATGCTGGAAAATACCAAAGAGAATATGAAGGTTTTACACCCTTTGCCAAGAGTAAACGAGATAAGTACTGATGTAGACAGCGATGAAAAAGCATATTACTTTACTCAGGCGCTAAATGGTGTTTATACACGCCAGGCTATTATTACTTCAATCCTTGGTTTAAAATAAATAAAAATTAAGTATTATGACAGAAAAAAAATTACAAGTGAGTGCTATACAAAACGGTACTGTTATCGATCACATCCCTGCGGACAAATTATTTGATGTAATTGATATTCTGGGTCTAAATAAAATAAACAATCAGATTACTTTTGGTACCAACCTTGAAAGCAAAAAAATGGGGCTAAAAGCTATTATTAAACTATCAGACGTATTCTTCGCTGATAACGAGATTAATAAAATAGCACTGGCAGCTCCCGAAGCAAAATTAAATATTGTTAAAGATTATCAGGTAGTTGAAAAGAAAATCGTTGAAGTTCCCGATAGTATTTCGGGTATAGCCAAATGTGGAAATCCTAAATGTATTACGAACCACGAAGGAATAACTACAAAATTCCAGGTAGTAAATAAGAAAAAAGTAGCTTTAAGGTGCCACTATTGTGAAAAAATAACAGACTCAGAACATATGGAGATTTTTTAACAGATGATTTTATTTGATGCTAAAATACAAGCCAGGCTAAAGCCTGGCTTACTAATTCTAAAAAGTTTCTTTATCGTATGCGGTCCATACTCCGAATCAAGGCTTCATCTTTACCAATAGCCCTTATAGCCAAATAAGTTAAAACAGCCGCAACAAACGGAAAAACTACAGTAATTTTATAACTTACCACACCGTTAAGTTGATTTGAAAAACTTTGAATATAATAATAATTAAGCCCTAAATAACCAATCATTAAGAATATGTTAATCAAATTGATTCGCATTTGGAATATTCGTTTCTTATAAAATAAAATACTCGAGAAAGAAATCAACACAATAATGGAAAGTAAAATAATTGGCGGCACCGTTAACGAATAAATACTATTTTCCTCTAAAAAGGCCAATCCGTTAAACTGAAAAATAAAAACCTGTCCGTTTTCGGCCAATAATTCTGCATAAGGATAGAAAAATATGGATGCCATTAAAATGGTTACTACTACTAAATAAACCGACTGAATTCTCTGAATCATAATATATTAAAATAAATCCTTTTTTACATAGCAATTAATAACCACAAAATTAGCTGATTTTATTGATTTTTACATTAAAATATATTGAATTCTATGATTTTTTTTCCATTCTATTTAAAACAGTATCTCATCAAGGCCTTTTCTAAAGCGCTCATTTTTCTCACGTTCCTGCAAATCATCAGGAAACAACTCAATTTCACCTTTGTAACCAATCGCCATTATAGCCAAAGGCTCCAAATCATCAGTTAGCTCAAAATGCTCTTTAACTTTTATTATACTATAGCCTCCTATTTGATGCACATATAATCCTAAGAATGTGGCTTGTGCCAATAAATTACCCACAGCCATTCCGGTATCATGTTGGGCAAAACGATTTGGTTTTCCTGTTACTGTTAATTTTCTTTTTGCAAGGCTCATAACCAAAACCGGTGCATATTTTGCCCAATATTGATTGGCTTCGGCCAAACAATCAAATAGCTTAGCATAATTTTTATCCTGGTTTTTCACTCCTACAATAAACCGCCAGGGTTGTTCATTGTAGCTGGAAGGAGCCCAACGAGCGGCCTCAAAAAGTAAAGCTAATTTTTTTTCTTCAATTTTTTGAGATGAAAAAATTACAGGGCTATACCTGTTTTTTATTATAACATGAATTTTATTCATAGTGAAAAAATTATTTATTTAAAATACAAACAGTAAAATAATAAATCTGTTCAACACACAAAAATTTAACCACCCTTAATCAGCAAAATATGTTTAATAATATCTTAATAAAAGCATAAAATAATTTTTTAAACTTGAAATTCATAAAACTAATTCGTAGAATTGTAAACCAAATTAGAAAAATCAAAATGAATATATAACCAGTTAAATTTAAAGACTATGGCAAAAATGACAAGTCAAGATTACATTAAAAGAGAAGATAAATACGGAGCGCATAACTATCATCCGCTACCAGTAGTATTAGACAAGGGCGAAGGTGTTTTTGTATGGGATGTTGAAGGGAAAAAATATTATGATTTCCTCTCAGCTTATTCTGCAGTAAACCAAGGACATTGTCATCCAAAAATTGTAAAAGCACTATACGATCAGGCTCAAAAACTTACCTTAACATCAAGAGCTTTCTATAATAGTGTATTAGGCGAGTATGAAGAGTATGTAACCAAATATTTCGGTTACGACAAGGTTTTACCTATGAATACCGGAGCCGAAGCCGACGAAACAGCCATTAAACTTGCTCGTAAGTGGGGATATCAGAAAAAAGGGATCCCAGAAAATGAAGCAAAAATCGTTTGTTGTAACGAAAATTTCCATGGAAGAACCATTACTATTATCTCCATGTCAACTGACCCTGTTGCTTATAAAGATTATGGGCCATATACACCTGGATTTATAAAAGTTCCTTACAATGATACTGAAGCATTAGAAAACGAATTAAAAGACCCGAATGTTGCTGCATTTTTAGTTGAGCCTATCCAGGGTGAAGCTGGGGTTTATGTTCCCGAAGATGGCTACTTAAAGAAAGTAGCTGAACTATGTAAGAAATACAACGTACTTTTCATTGCTGATGAGGTACAAACAGGTATTGCCAGAACAGGTAAACTATTAGCTTGCGATCACGAAGGTGTTAAACCAGATATTTTAATCTTAGGTAAAGCAATCTCAGGAGGAGTTTTTCCGGTATCGGCTGTATTGGCAAATGATGACATCATGCTTACCATTAAACCAGGTGAACATGGTTCAACTTTTGGAGGAAACCCAATTGCCGGAAAAGTAGCTATGGCTGCTTTAGAAGTAATTAAAGAAGAAAAACTGGCTGAAAATGCTGAAAAATTAGGGAAAATTTTCCGCGAAGAATTCAGAAGCATTAAATCCGATATGATTGAACTTGTTCGTGGTAAAGGATTACTTAATGCAGTAGTAATAAAAAATAAAGAAGGGAAAACTGCATGGGATGTTTGTGTTGCTATGGCCCAAGCAGGTGTTCTAGCTAAACCTACCCACGGAGATATCATCCGTTTTGCCCCTCCTTTGGTAATTACAGAAGAACAATTACGTGATGCTATGAATAAGATAAAAGAAGTATTTAAACAATTCGAATAGGATTATCGTAAATTATTAAACCTTTAATAAAAAAGCTGACTCAATCATAATTGAGCAGCTTTTTTTATATAGAAATAATAAACTAATTATCAAATCATTACAAAAATGAAATCAAAAATTATTTTAAAATTCGCTGTAATAGCATTCATTATTATGGGAATAACAACTGCATGTCAACAAAAAGTTGACCAAAAAACTACACTTGATGTAAGCCTTATCGATAAAAGTTACGACCCGGCACAGGATTTTTATCATTATGCCAATAACGGATGGCTGGAAGAATATCCTCTTCCGGATGACGAAAGCCGCTACGGTTCTTTTGATCAACTGGCTAAAGAAACCAGTAAAAAAGTAAAAACCGTTGTTGAAGAATTAGCTTCAAAAAAACACGAAAAAGCTACGATTGAACAGAAAATCGGAGATTTCTATGCATTAGGTATGGATACAGATAAAATTAACGAACAGGGTTTAACACCTTTACAAACCGAATTTGAGCGCATTAAAGCTATAAAGAAAATAGATGATGTTCAAAACCAAATTGCCCATTTTCATATGCATGGAATTGGTTCATTATTCGGTTTTTACGGATCTCCCGATCCCAAAAATAGTGATATGAACATCGCCCATATCAGCCAGGGTGGACTGGGTATGTCTGACAGAGACTATTACACTAGCGATGATTCCCGCTCAAAAGAAATCAGGGAAGCTTATGTAAAGCATGTTGAAAAAATGCTTATCCTTAGTGGAATTCCTGAAGAAGATGCCCAAAAGAAAGCTTCAACCATTATGGATTTGGAAACACGATTGGCAGAAGCATCTTTTACCCGACTGGAAAACAGAGACCCCAATGCAACTTATAACAAAAAATCTCAAAAAGAGATTAAAAATCTTTACCCAAACTTCGACTGGGATAACTACATGGCAAATATGGGTTTAGCATATGATGGCGATATTAACGTTCGTCAGCCTAAATTTTTTAATGAAATGAATGACATGCTTACAGATGTAAGTATTGAGGATTGGAAAACATATTTCTATTGGAACCTTCTAAACTCAATGGCTAATTATATTGGTGATAAATTTGAAGAACAACATTTTGATTTCTTTGGTAAAACCATGCAGGGAAGTGAACAAATGCGCGAACGCTGGAGAAGAGTGTTAGCTGTTACAAACAGAGCCTTAGGAGATGCCATAGGACAAAAATTTACCGAAAAATACTTTCCGCTTGAAGCAAAGGAACGAATGGTTAATCTTGTTGAAAACCTTCGCACTGCCCTCGGAGAACGCATTGATAACCTGGAATGGATGAGCGAAGAAACCAAAGAAAAAGCACATGAAAAATTAGCAACAATGCGGGTTAAAATTGGATATCCTCATAAATGGGAAGATTATTCTGATTTACAAATCAATGACAAATCATATGTTCTAAATATCTTAGAAGCCAATAAATTCAGAAGAAAAGATAATTTAAGTAAAATTGGTAAACCGGTTGATAAAGATGAGTGGTTTATGACACCTCAAACCGTAAATGCATATTATTCACCATCTATGAATGAAATTTGTTTTCCTGCCGGAATTTTACAACCTCCATTCTTCTATTTGCAAGGTGATGATGCAATTAACTACGGTGCTATTGGTGCGGTTATTGGCCATGAAATGACTCATGGTTTCGACGACCAGGGAAGGCTTTACGATAAAGAAGGAAACCTTACCAACTGGTGGACAGAAGATGACTCCAAACGTTTTGACGAACGCTCACAAGTATTGGTTGATCAATTCAATGATATTTTTGTACTTGATACTTTACGTGCCGATGGCAAATTATCGCTGGGTGAAAATATTGCCGACTTAGGTGGTTTAAATATCGCTTATACAGCATTTAAAAATGCACAAAAAGAAAACCCACAGGAAGAATTAATTGACGGATACACACCCGATCAACGATTTTTCTTAAGCTGGGCAAGAGTTTGGGCTCAGAATATCCGCGATAAAGAAATTGTTCGCAGAACAAAAGAAGATGTTCACTCGCTTGGAATTAACCGCGTACATGGTCCAATTGCCAATATGCCGGAATTTCACAAAGCATTTAATGTAGAACAGGGAGATGCTCTTTATATCCACGAAAAAGAGAGAGTCTCAATATGGTAAAAAAGTTAGATTAATAACGATAAAAAAAACCGTGCTTTTTAAAGTACGGTTTTTTTGTTAAAACATTCACAAAATTTTTTAAATAGTTTTATTTCTTGCATAAAACCGCTCTTCAATAATTTTATCACCTTCCCATTGCTGAATGGCAACTTCGGCGATCATCATTTTTGTACCGTCTTTTTGTTTAAGATTAATCCAAAACTCAACCATCGAAATTTGCCGGTCTTCATCTGAAGTAATAGCGATAATTTTACCTCCATATATTTCTTGTATGTTTTTGATAAAATTTTTATCATAAGACAAATTTTCTTCTTTCCCCTTACGGATTTTACCATCTGCCTGGATCACAATAACATCATCGTGATAATATTTTTCTTTAGCTTCGGGAAGTTTTCCCTCCTCCAGCATAGTATATAATTCTTTGGCTTTTTCGAAACATGTCATGTTAAAGTTGTTAATGTTAGACTTTTAAATATACAAAAAATCCATCTGATAAATTACTCAATTCAAATAAAAATATGTTTCTCGCTATAAAAATTTCTAACTACAAAACAAAAAAGTACTAAGATTTATTGATTTGCTCTATCATACCTCATTGCATCATTAAAAGAAAAATTCGGTAAAAACGATACTTTTTTTTTTGACCGTTTTAGATTGTTTTGTATGTTTACATCTTTAATATTAATAATCAAATAATAACATAGAATAGATATCATAATGAAAACATTAGAAAAATTAAACCCCAGGGTAGTGTGGAGCTATTTCGAAGATATTTGCCAGGTTCCCCGCCCTTCGAAAAAAGAAGAAAAAATCATAAAGTTTTTATTAGATTTTGCCAAAAAATATAACCTGGAAGCAAAACGAGATGAGATTGGAAATATTTTAATCACCAAACCGGCAACGCCTGGTAAAGAAAAGGTAAAAACAGTGGTATTACAAAGCCACATCGATATGGTTTGTGAAGCCAACGAGAGCACTGATCACAATTTCGATAAAGATCCCATACAACCGGTAATTGATGGCAACTGGGTAAAAGCCAAAGGAACTACGCTTGGAGCAGATGATGGAATTGGCGTGGCTGCACAAATGGCTATTTTAACCGCTACCGATATTGAACACGGACCAATCGAGTGTTTATTTACCGTTGATGAAGAAACCGGGTTAACCGGAGCATTTGCCTTAAAACCAGGATTTTTTGATGGAAAAATCTTAATTAATCTTGACTCTGAAGATGAAGGTGAGCTTTTTATTGGCTGTGCCGGTGGTGTGGATACATTAGCAACTTTTGAATACGATACGGAAAAAGTCCCTGCCCAACATATTGGCATGAAAATAAGTGTTACCGGACTGAATGGCGGACATTCGGGCGACGAAATTGATAAAGGGCTTGGTAATTCAGTAAAAATCATGAACCGGTTTTTATGGAATGCCTACAATAAATTTGATGTAAAATTAGGTACCTTCGAAGGAGGAAAAGCCAGAAATGCAATTCCTCGCGAAGCTTTTGCACACATCACCGTACACCAGGATGAAAAAGAAGAATTGCTAAACTATTTTAACGAATATGCCCCGGCTGTCAAAAGTGAGCTTTCGATTACCGAACCAAAACTGGAACTTTCTATCGAAGAGGCTGACTTACCAGAATTTGTTATCGATGAAGATACTCAATTTGCTTTACTAAATGGGCTGTATGCATGCCCACATGGTGTTTTTGCCATGAGCCAGGAGATTAAAGGTTTGGTAGAAACTTCAACTAACCTGGCTTCCATCAAATTTATTGAAGATAACCAGATATTTATTACAACAAGCCAGCGAAGCTCGGTTGATACTGCCAAGTCTGATATCGCAAGTAAAGTAGAAAGTGTATTCCGATTAGCCGGAGCAAAAGTTAAACACAGCGATGGATATCCCGGCTGGAGGCCTAATACCAATTCTGAAATCATGAAAATTACTGAAAAATCGTATGAAAAATTGTTCAATGAAAAACCTATTGTTCGTGCAATACACGCTGGATTAGAGTGTGGATTATTTTTAGAAAAATACCCTTACCTGGATATGATTTCTTTTGGGCCAACCATTAAAGGAGCCCATACTCCGGAAGAGAGAATTGATATAAAAACTACTGAAAAATTCTGGGATTTATTGCTGGATGTACTAAAAAATATCCCAACCGAATAAAAAGTTTGTTAATTTCATTAATATTGTAATCCTGTCTGTTTAATCAGGCAGGATTTTTTATACATCCGAAGCCTGATGTCACCCTGAGCCAGATGGAATCTTGAGCTTTACGAAGAATGGGCAAAAACATAAAAGAAAACGATGCTTTTAACCATTTCCATAGATATTTTTAAAAACGCCGATATCTATTCGCCGGGAATCATAGTACTGCTTGTTTTCGCAGGATTTTTAGTGGGCGTAATCAATACCATTGCTGGCAGTGGCACGGTTATTACCTATTCGCTTTTTATGATGCTTGGGCTACCCATAAATTATGCCAATGGAACCATTCGACTAGGCGTGATTATGCAAACCCTGGTTTCTACTCTAAATTTTAAAAAACATAATATGCTGGATTGGAAAAAAGGGTTTAAATTGGCTCTACCTGTGGTTGTTGGCTCGGTTTTAGGTGCACGAATAGCTGTAGAAATTAATGAAGCTATATTTAAAAAAATTATGGCCGGTGTATTACTTGTAATGATGTTTTTTATCTTTTACCGCCCTGAAAACTGGTTAAAAAATCAGATGCACAAAATAAAACGCAAACCGGCCTTTGTTCAGTTGCTTCTTTTTTTTCTCATTGGAGCTTACGGCGGATTTATCCATATTGGTGTAGGAATCTTTTTGCTTTCGGCATTGGTTCTAAATGCGGGATATGACTTAGTAAAAGCCAATGCCATAAAAGTAATGACAGTTTTTTTGTATAGCCCTTTTGCTCTTGCGGTATTTATAATAAACGACCAGGTACATTATGGTATGGGATTAATCTCTGCCATCGGCAATATTTTTGGTGGATATGTGGGGTCCAGAATTGCTATTCAACAAGGAAACAATTTTGTTCGATGGGTTCTGATGGTCGTAATTATTTTGTTTACGGCTTATCTGTTGGATATCCCGGAATTAATAAAGAATCTTTAATTTATCTTGGGTCACTTCATATTCTTGTGGGATGATCAAAATTATGCATAAGTTTTAGCTACCCGTATAAAAAAGCAATTAGTATCATTCACACCGTTTAGTGTTACTCTAAAAGCCATCTGTTTTGCATCAAAAAGTTACTTTCGGTGATGGCTTCGCTGTAAAACTATTAAAAAACAGAATATTTAGCTTACGAGAACAAAGTGTCATAGGATATTATTAATGATTTAAGAATTACATCAGTTAAAGTTTAAAAAATTAGTTTTTTTACATACCATAAATGACTTTGTGATGAATAATTACTTATTGTTCTTTTCTTGATAAAAGAACCAAAATCAACCGAAATGAACGAATTTTGATAATCAATCCGATTCTTTTCGTAAATATCGTATTTCAAGAATGTTTTTTCTCCAGTTTTCTTAATTATAAATAGTGGTCAAATGGCGATTATCAACAATTCCACACTCATTTCGGATTCCCAGCACACCTGCTTTAATATGATTTATATTTTAAGTATAGATAAATTAAGCATGGCCGCGACAACGTCTATCCTCATGAGCGTTAGCCCGACAAAACGACGGGCCATGCGAGAGCGTGAATAGAATAAATTATAGAATTCCAACAAAGGAGCTCGCTTACTTTGTTAGGAATTGTTAATTTATTAAAGAGCGGGATGAAGTATTGTTTTGTCTTGACTTTCCTGCCTGCCGGCAAGGCAGGTTTTGAAAACTTTTTTGGGTCAAGCCAAAAAAGTGGAAACAAATGATGATATTTTTTATTATAAAATCAAAGATTACAAAAAGAAATAGATTTTGCTTTAATTTTTTATAAAACAACTAAAATAATACAGCCATAAAAATAGTTTAGAATAAAAGTTCCTATTTCCGCATAACTATTTAAAGTGCTCCTTTATCTCCATAAACTTAAAATCATATTCCGTTTTTAATTTTTGAATTGCAGCCTTTTCGCGTGCAAATCCCAGTAAATATCCGCCACCACCTGCCCCACATAATTTCAAATAAAAATCATCTGATTCTAATCCCTGCATCCATATGGTTTTTAATTCAGGCACAATCATTTCTTCAAAATGCTGATATTGAAACATAGAAAGTTCTTTTAGGGAAGAAAAGAAATTCTCAACATCTTTATTTCTTAAGAATTGAATACATTGATTATTCAAATGTAAAAATTCGGTTTTCATAATATTTTCAAATTCAGGATCTATGCATTTATTAAGGAAAATATTCACAAAATGTTCTGTTGATCTTGCTTTTTGGGTATCAATTAAAAAGGGATGATAAATAGAAAAATCCGGATGATACATTTGTACAGAGCTTCCATTAACATAAAACCCTTTATTTAAATAACTTACCAAAGGATCGAAGCCGGAACTGTTTCCATGAAAATAAGATTCAATAAAGGCTAACGTATTCCGTAATGAAAGCCATTGATCTTTTCCCAGGTTATCAATTACTTTTTCGTGATAATTCGAAAAAATGGCTGCGGTTAAAGCACCGGAACTTCCTATGCCATACCCTTCTGGGATTGTAGAATTGAAAAACAATCCATTCTTAATATCCGTTTTAAACTGATTGATATTAAAAGAATAAAAAAAAACGGAATCATTTTCAGCTTTTTCAAGATATGTAAAAAGCTGGTTTAAAACTTCATTGGATCTAATCTTAGGTTTTAAATCTTTCGAATGGCCATTTATAAAATCCAGTTCTCCGGAGAATTGATTAAAAGGAATAACTAAAGCATCCGATTGATACAAAACGGCGTACTCACCAAACAACAGTATTTTTGCGTTAAACTTCATAAAGAAATCTGTTTTGGTCCATCCGAAATTTCATCATCGATCCATTTCCCTTTTTTACAAAATTGTATCAACTCATTTTTAATAAAATATACCATTTTAGCTTTTATTTTGTTCGGGTACAGAATATGAACGTTTGGCCCGGCATCAAGGGTAATAGCAAAGTTCAGCCGGTTTTTTTGCCTGAATTCTTTCAGTTTTTCAATAACAACGAATGTATTGGGTTTCATTAAAATTACCGAAGGATTCGAAGATAACATTAGAGCATGCAAGGTCATGGCTTCGTTTTCTACAATTTCGGCAAACAACTTCTCTCCGCCTGATTTTAGCGCTAAGAGAAGTTTTTCCAGGTTAACATTGGCCTGAAGATACCTTGCTTTTGCAAAAGGATGATTTTCCATGAGCACATGCCCAGTTGAACTTGAAGAAGCTTTTTGGCCCGAATCAATAATTAAAACAGCATCCCGGTAAGTTTTAAATACATGATGCACCTGTTCATCAATTGGCAAGGCGTATTCATCGGTAGATTCGGTTACCGTTTCGGTTTTTCCCCACAAAACAACTTTTCCGGAAACCGACCGGGATGCACTTCCGGAACCCAATCGAGCTAAAAAAGAAGCTTTTTGATGAAACTGTTCGGTATCAGGAAGTGATTGAAACAGCTCCTGCTCAATACTGCACAGCCCATGTGCCAATGCACTAAACGATGAAGCCGAAGAAGCTATTCCTGCTGAATGTGGAAAGGTATTGTGGCTGTAAATTGTAAAATCCAACGCTTTTAGAAAAGGTAAATACACTGCAATTTTTTCAAAATAATTTTTGACTCTCTTTTCAAATGAATCGTTTTGTTTTTCTTCAAAAAAATATTGAATGTTAGATTCGCTGCTTTCTCTTTTTTGATAAATGATTTTGGTTACTGTTTTCGAATTTTTCAAATTAAAACTCAACGACGGATTCTGTGGCAATTGATCACCATTCTTTCCCCAGTATTTAATCAAAGCAATATTCGACGGACTTTCCCAACGCACCACTTTGCTGCCCTTCATATCAAAATGATGTAAATTGGCAGCATCTTTTTTGTATTGATCAGAAATAGATTGTTCGTTCATAAAACCAGTGCTTTGTAAGGAAAAATTACATCCAAACCTTTTCTGTTAAAATAGTTTTTCATTTCGTCCGATTCACCCTTATAAGTTGCCATCACAAAATCACCACCCCATGCTCCCAGTGATTTCACAGTGCCTTTAAAATCCGGAAAATATTTTGATTTTACAGTTGATTCGTTGATGCTTTTTGAAATAATTTCTTCATCCTCATTGATGTAGTTTTCAAATTCATCCAATGTTTTCGACTCAACCACAGCGCGTGTTAATTTAGTGATTTTGTCTATCTCGCTTGTTTTACCTTTTATTTTTGCTTTATTTTTACGCACACTTAGCAAGGAATCCTGCTTTTTACCCAGATAAACAAAATACATTTTATTCAAAAAATCTGGTTCAAATTTTACAGAATTGATTACCGGTTTATCTTTATATTGATACAAAATAGCGCTATCAGAACGAGCACAGGCTATATCATAACCCGAACCTTCAAATAATGAAAAAAACAGCTCATATGGATCAATATCGGCCCACCACGCCAGATTAGAAATTAAGGATGAACTACTTCCCAGGCCCCATTCGGGTAAAAATTCAAGCTGTGTTTTGATTTGAATAGCCATATCTTCAGACAGAACATCGCTCTTATCTTTAATATAATTCAACAATTTATGAAGGTAGTTTGCAATATGTAAATCGTTTGTATCGATGATATCCAACGAATTATAATCGTAAGTAGCTAAAAACCATAATTTGTTATTAATGTAAGATTCCCACTTAATTTCGGGTTTTGCATCTTTATGTTTTTCAACCAATAGGTGTTGTCCTTGTTTTAAAGGTACAGCCAATGCCAGCGACCCTTCCATTACGAAGTATTCTCCGGTTAACAAAAATTTACCTTTTGAATAAAACGAATGACTCATCTTACGGAATTACTTTTATTGATGCCAAATATTCCTGAACTGCTTTGTGCGAGACTTTCCTGTCTTTAAAATAGGCTGCGGCTTTTTCCTTCTCCGTTTCATCAGCATTGAGAGAATTAAGAATATTATTCAAATGAAAACGCATATGCCCTTTCTGAATTCCGGATGTTGTAAGCGCTTTGATCGCAGAAAAAGTGTTAGCCAAACCTGCGGCTGCTGTTATTTCCATTAATTCGCGAACCGAGGGATTCCCTAAAATATCCAGTGAAAGTTTAGCCAAAGGATGCATGTTGGTTAATCCGCCAACTGTACCCAGTGCCATTGGGATTTTCAATGTATACCTGAATTTTCCATTACTAATCTCCGCCCGGGTTAAACTTTTATAGTGTCCGTCACTGGAAGCATAAGAATGTCCGCAGGCTTCAACGGCCCTGAAATCATTGCCTGTAGCCAGTACAACCGCATCAATTCCATTATAAATACCTTTATTGTGTGTGGTTGCCCTGTAAATATCAATATTGGCAATATCCACAGCCATTTTAAATTTACGTGCAAAATCTTCAGGCGGTAATTCTCCGGATATCTCAGACAACTGATTAATTGAGCATTCGACAGTACATTCCACAATACTCTCCGGCGTGTGATTCGATAAAATAGCCATAATAATTTCACAACTTTTCCCGTTCCCGGTAAAATGATTATCCATATACTGCTTTAAAGTATCAGCCATTTGCTCCAACACCGAATTAATAATGTTTGCCCCCATGGCATCAGCAGTTTCGAACGAAACTTTTAACTGGTAATAATCTTCTAATTGATCAGTAAAATCAATCAATTCAATATTTGTAACTCCACCACCGCGCTTTTTCATATTTGCAAGCAAAGATTCAGAATCTTTAATCAATTGATTTTTAAGATCATTCATTTGATTCAATAAAACCGCAGCGTCGCCATTCCAATGAAAATGCACCTGTCCCACTTTGGTTGTAGAAATAACATTGGATTTGAATCCGCCTTTATCAAACCAAAATTTGGCAGCGGCAGATGCAGCAGCAACTACCGAACTCTCTTCAATAACCATCGGAACAAAATAGTATTTCCCATTAATAACAAAATTGGGAGCAATACTGTAAGGCAAAAAATAATTGGACAGCACATTCTCACTTATCTCTTCTAAACCTGACTGAATCTTTTGATCAGTTACTTTAAATTGATCAAGAATTTGATAGTTGCTTATATCTTTATTTTTCTGCTTTGCTATGAATTCAATCTTCTCTCTATTGCTTAATTTCGAAAACCCTTTGATATAGTGATTTTTGTCCATATTTTATTACTTTAAAGTTAAATAGGCAAAAGCCATTTGCAAGCCTTTAATCTGATACTGAATATATTCTTTTAATTTTTCATAATCTTCGCGAGCATATCTAAGCATGGTGGATGCCTGTCCATAAATTGAAGGTAAATTGCTTTTTTTCATCAGGTAATATCCATCTAAAAAAGATTTTATTCCGCCCGAAATGATAATCTGCTTACATTTTATGTCATTCGAATTTTCGATAATGGCGTTGATATCATCAACCATTTGTTCTGCACTATTTCCCACTTTCGAAAAAGGTTCCAGCATTTCATTAACAATCGGCAAACTACGTTTCAATTCCACTTTCGAAAAATTGGTTCCGCCATAAGCGCCGAGCTCTATTGCTTCTAATGGCAGTTTCAACAGTTCTTTCAAACTTTCAGGCCCAAAGCCCTGCCCTACTTCTTTTACAATGACTTTCAGCTTTGATTTTTCCAAAAATGACCGAATCGTTTCTATCGGAGATTGAACCAAAACATCACCTTCGGGTTGCAACCATTCCTGTATCGGGTTTACATGAATCACCAATCCATCAGCACGTAGCTTTGTGACCAGATCAACAATTTTCTGAACTTTATTTTGAACAATAGCCTGTTCAATCTGACTAATCCCTAGATTGGCATAAAACGGATATTGATCGCCAATAATATCTCTTAAATCGAAATGACTCAGGTATTCGTCGCTTTCCAGCAAAGTACGGCACGATCCTAATCCCATGCCTAATCCAAACTCGTTACAGGCTCTGGCTAAATTAGTATTAATAATTTTGGCATATTCGGTCCCGCCTGTCATACTTGAAATCCACAACGGATTTTTCATGGTTTTCCCCAAAAACTGAATGGACAAATCATCCTTTTTCGGATGCGGTTTTAACATCGGTTCGTAATTAAACCGGTTGTCGTGCTCAATTACTGATGTCTGTGAATTTAAGGCCAAGTCAATATGATCTTTCTTCCGTTTTTCCATAACTTAAGATTTAAATTCCCATCTCTTTGCCGATTACCATTTTTAGAATCTCCGAAGTTCCTTCGCCAATACTTAATATTCGCTGGTCGCGATAAAATCTTTCTATATCATTATCTTTAAATAAGCCATATCCGCCAAAAATCTGAACCGCTTCGTCGGCAATTTCCCTGGCAATTTCCGATGTATATAACTTAGAAATAGCCGCCTGTTTGGCAAATGGCAATTGATTATCTTTTAACCAGCAACTGGTATAAAGATAATTTCGTGCCAGTTCGATTTTTACTTCCATATCAACCAGTTTGTGAGAAATAACCTGAAATTGATTCAGGCTGGAACCAAATTGCTTTCGTCGCATCGAATAATCTTTAGCCATATCCAAAGCGCCTTGTGCCAGGCCCAGTCCAATTGCAGCAACAGAAAGCCTTCCGGCATCGAGTGTATCCAAAATAATGCGTAAGCCTTTACCTTGTTTGCCCAGCAGGTTTTCTTTGGGTATTTTGGTATTTTTAAAGGTAAGCCGCCCTGTATCAGCAGCACGCCAAACCATTTTATTTTTTATACTTTCGGCCTGATATTTTGATTTATCTCTTTCTACTAAAATAGTAGAGTATTCCTTTTTGTTTGGATCACTACTTGTATTCGTCAATAATGTAACTCCTATAGAAACTGCTGAAGCCGAATTGGTGATAAATATTTTTTGCCCGTTTACCACCCAGTAATTGTTTTCTAATTTGGCTGTAGTTTCTATTGCTTTAGCATCGGAGCCTGCATTGGGTTCGGTTAAACCAAAACCCCACACGTATTTGCCGGTAGTTAATTTGGGTAATAACTTTTGCTTTTGATCATCGGTTCCGTATTTAAAAATTGGCGACAATCCTAATGAGTTATGCGCAGCAACCGTAGCTGCTTGGGAACTATCGATCCGAGCCAGCTCTTCAACAGCAATAATATACGATAGCGTATCCATATTTTGCCCGCCATATTCTTTTGGAATAGTTATTCCAAACAATCCCATCTGCCCCATTTTTCGGGTTATCTCCAGCGAAAATTCAGAATGCTCGTCTAATTTTTGAGCGAATGGTTTTATTTCCTGTATCGCAAATTCTCTAACTTGCGACCTTAACTTTTCGTGTTTCTCGTTTAATAATGGATGATATATATTTTTGTTCATTACCTATTCAGTTTAGAATAAATACTCAAATCATTTGCTGTTGTTCCACACTGGTTTTCTTTTCTCTAAAAATGCCGAAATACCTTCGAATGCTTCTTCCGATATTTTCAAACCCGCAATTGAATTTGCCGTTAAATCATTCATTTGATCATGATTCAATCCTTTTTTTAGCTCTCTGATTAAAAACTTAATTTCTTTAATTCCATTGGGAGATGCTTTTAAAAGATCGTTAATTAAAGATTCAATGGTTAACTCAATTTCTTTATCATCTAATACAAAATCAACCAGGTGATAGTTCATCGCTTCGTTGGCAGATATTCTTTTCCCTGTAAACATCAAAAATTCGGCTTTGTGCTCATTTAAACGGGTAAGCACATAAGGCAAAATGGTTGATGGTGCAAGGCCAATTTTGACTTCAGAAAATGAAAATACAGAATCTTTTTCGGCAAGAACAATATCAGCTGCTGCTAACAATCCGTTCCCGCCGCCAAAAACATTTCCGGTTGCGACTGCAATAACTGGTTTTGAACAATGATAAATCCGACTTAAACAACCAGTCCAAAGTTTTCCATCCTTCAAGTTTTCATCAAAGCCTGATTTGTTCTTTGCCAGCATCTTTTTTAAATCTGCTCCGGCACTGAACGATTTTCCTTTTCCCCTTAGAATAATTACACGAACATGATGATCATTTTCCAGAAGTTGAAAGATTGATGTCAACTCCCGAAGCATTTCATTGTTTACCGCATTCTGTACATCAGGCCTGTTAAGCCAAACCGTTGCGGCATAATCTTGAATGTCAACTTTTATGTTACTATAATCTTTCATATCAACTACATCCGGTAAATTCCGGGTTTATAATCAGGTATTTCTTTATTAGCAGCTATTGAAAGTCCCAGAGCAATCATTTTGCGTGTATCCACCGGATCAATAATTCCATCGTCCCAAATCCGGGAAGTACTAAAATATGCGGAACCTTCCTGCTCATATCTTTCGGTAATCTGCTTTTTCAACTCATCTTCGTTGTCCGAGCTATTTTTTTTAACACTCCATAACACTTCTGCTGCCTGTCGTCCACCCATAACCGATATTTTTGCATTGGGCCAGGTAAACAGTAAGTTAGGATTATAGGCTCTGCCAGCCATGGCATAATTTCCTGCACCATGCGATCGCCCATAAATGATGGTAATTTTAGGAACATTAGTATTGGCTACAGCATGAACCATTTTAGCTCCATCCTTGGCTATACCTTTATGCTCGGCATCTTTACCTACCATAAACCCGGAGATATTATGAAGAAAAACCAGTGGTATTTTTCGAATACTGCACATTTCGATAAAGTGCGTTCCCTTTAATGCCGATTCGGAAAACAGCACTCCGTTATTTGCTATAATACCAATAGTTTGCCCCATAATTTTTGCAAACCCGGTAACCAGGGTTTTTCCGTAATTCGGTTTAAATTCCTGAAACCTGCTTCCGTCAACCAATCGGGCAATAATTTCGTAAGGATCCATCCATCGTGAACTCTGAGAATGAATAATACCATATAACTCTTTTGCGGGATATAAAGGTTCTTCAACTTTTTCAGAGCGTTGGACTGACTTTTTAGGTTTTGGCAAATTTTCAAAAATGTTCCTGCACATCTGAATAGCTTCTTCTTCAGTTTTTGCCAAATAATCAGCAACACCGGAAATATGTGTATGAGCATACGCTCCACCCAGATCTTCGGCCGAAATGGTTTCTCCAATTGCAGCTTTCACCAGTGGTGGGCCGGCTAAAAATATGGTTCCCTGGTTTTCCACTATTATCGATTCATCGCTCATGGCAGGAATATAAGCTCCACCTGCAGTACACGAACCCATAACCATAGCTATTTGCGGAATTCCGGCTGCCGACAAGCGTGACTGATTATAAAAAATCTTTCCAAAATGATCCCTGTCGGCAAAAACATTAGCCTGTTCAGGAAGAAAGATTCCACCCGATTCAACAATATAAACACAAGGCAGATGATGTTCATAAGCAATTTCCTGTGCTCTTAAATGTTTTTTGATGGTTTCGTATACATATGTTCCGCCCTTAACCGTAGGATCATTGGCAATAATAACGCTTTCAATTCCATGAATTATTCCAATTCCGGTTACAATTCCGGCAGAATGAAATTTACCTTCGTACAAATCGTTGGTTGCCAAAGCAGAAAACTCATAAAACTCTGTTTCAGAATCAATTAATGCATTAATCCTTTCCCTGGCTAACCATTTCCCTTTTGATTTGTGCTTCTGAACGTAAGGGTCATCATTCCTTTCGGTTGTTTTGTACAACCTGTTTTTGAAATCATCCATAATCTGAATGGTTTCGTTATAATTGCTTTTATATTCGTCAGAACCTGGTTTAACTTTAGATTTTATAACTGTTAAATCATTCAACCCACTTGCTTTAAAGTAGTTAAGTGTTGCTGTTAAATTCATTTTATTTATCTTTTTTAAACAGGATATGCTGAATATTACATAGCAGGTAATACCCGGCATTCCTTTTAGTTAAGGTATTTGCGTTTTTAAAAAGATCATGCAAACATCATTAATTAACATGCATTTATCATAAACTTTATGAATACGTAAGGTTAAATCAATTTAAAGATTACCACATCAATGATTAATCCTAACAAAAACAGCATTCCAAACGACCGGTTAAAGACAAACGCTCTGTGAACCAAATACAAAGGCCATCCACGGCCTAATTCACCTTCAGGTGCAGTTTCAGGACGTTTTTTTGCCATTACTTTTGTTTCCCGAATGAATTTAGGAATAGATAATAAAACCAATAAAATTGCAGGTCCTAACTGACCCGATACCACAAGATAAATAACAAGTGCATATTGTAGAATCCACAATCCGATTACTGAATATCGTGATGCTTTTTCACCAATAATTACAGGTAAAGTTTTAATACCTTTGGCTTTATCTTCTTCCAGTTTATCGGTATGCTTACCCAGTAAAACGGTTGTCGGGCCAAAAGCATATACAAGACTTACCAAAGCAACCCAGTTACTCCATTCACCACCCGAAACAACAAAATAAGTTCCGCCAATCATTAGTGGGCCCCAGACCAAAACAACAGAAATTTCTCCTAACCCGAAATATTTTAAAGGCCAGGTATAGAAGAGTAAGAAAAACAAACCGGGAATCAATACCCATAGTGTTTGTAAACCCACATGGTAGGTTATCATTAATCCTGCAAACAGTGCCAGTAATCCGGTTATCACAATAAAAGCAATGAATTTACCCTTCGACATAAAGCCATTTTCCAGTGGATGTGGCCCATATTGTGCACGGTAGTAATTATCTTTATCCACTCCTTTTTTATAGTCTACATAATCGTTTAGAAGATTATTGGTGGCATGCGCCAACACCAAACCAAAAAAGCTTAACACAAATATCGGCCATGAAAAATTTCCATCGCGATAAGCTAATAAACCGCCAATACCGGCGGCAATAGCTGTCATAATAAACACAGCGGCACGACTGGCAATAAGCCAGCGAGAAATTAAGTCGTAACTATCCCATTCTTCTTTTGTAACTCTTGGAATTACCCGTAAAGCATTTATCCATATTTTAAGCATATCTGATTATTTAATATTAAACATAAATTTATCTCTTGATTTGATAAACAATGAAAACCAGAAAATGTTAAAAGAATTTAGGATTTGTTTATCCTTAAATAAGGCAAGTTTTTAATGAATTGATTTTCAATGTTTTTTTTCGTATAAAATTCATAAAAAATAGAATTTCTTATAAAAATTTTTGATATTAAAAATGTTGTACGTATAATTGCACAATCAAAACAGATAAAAAATGAGTTTACAATTTTTACATACAGTTCATCATCACCATCATCATGCTGGTAATGGCGACGTATGCAAATTTTTGTAGATTCCTAAAAATATTTAACACTTAAAAGGGCTTGCAAATTTTGCAGGCCCTTTTTCATTCAAAAACAAATTAGGTAAAAAATAACAAGCATGTTCAAAACTAAAAGACATCATCATATTCATCATCATTCGAGTGAAAACCACATCCGGCAGAAGATACTATGACTTGTTTTAAGGTTCGATAAATGAAATTAAAAGGTCTGCAGTTCTCTGCAGGCCTTTTTTGTTAAACGAAAAATCAAGAATAAAAAATGGAAAAATTAAAAATTGCAGTACAAAAATCAGGGCGGCTAAGCGAAAAGTCGATCCAGCTATTACAGGAATGTAACATCAAATTAACCAACGGAAACCGGAAACTCATCTCCGTTTCGTCGAATTTTCCAATTGAGATTCTATATTTACGCGACGATGATATTCCGCAATACATCAACGACGGAGTAGCTGATATTGGCATTGTGGGCGAAAACGAAATGCTCGAAAAAAACTACCCGCTTACCATTTATCAGCGGCTTGGTTTTGCCAAGTGCCGATTGTCTCTGGCCATTCCAAAATCAGAAAAATACGAATCAATCTCTTACTTCCAGAACAAAAAAATTGCCACATCCTACCCTTTCATCCTAAAATCCTTTCTCGAAAAAAATAATATCAACGCAGAAATACACCAGATCAGTGGTTCTGTAGAGATTTCGCCTAGTATCGGTTTAGCCAATGCCATTTTCGATATTGTTAGCTCTGGAAGTACATTAATCAGTAATGGTTTAAAAGAAGTTGAGCAGGTTATTGAATCTGAAGCTGTGATGATTGGGAAAAATATGCTTGAAGCAGCAAAGAAAAAGATACTTGAACAACTTATATTCCGTATTGAATCGGTGCAAAAAGCTAAACTAAATAAGTACATCCTGCTGAATGCACCCAATGATAATCTTAAAGAAATAATCAACATAATTCCGGGGATGAAAAGCCCTACCATAATGCCTTTGGTAGAAGACGGATGGTGCTCGCTCCACTCTGTTGTACCGGAAGAACGGTTCTGGAAAATAATTGATGAATTGAAAAGTGCCGGGGCACAAGGCATTTTAGTTGTTCCTATTGAAAAGATGATTTTGTAAAACTCATCACTAAAAATTAAGCATAAAAGTAATCAAAATTGATTAGAAAACATCGACTAACGAACAACGATTTTAGAAGTAAAATGAAAATAATAATTAAAGATATTCCATCTATTTTACTTCATGTTAATCCTTATTCAATATTCAAAAAATAAACAAATAGTATTATGAAAATACTTGAATATCCAAACAACAAAGAATTAAATAAAGCACTTGAGCGGCCGGTTTTTGACAATATATCCTTAGAAAAAACTGTACAAAAAATCATAAAGCAGGTGCAGATTAAAGGTGACAGAGCTTTATTCGATTTAACCAAAAAATATGATAAAGCTGCCATAAGTACATTAAAAGTTTCAATCGAAGAGATATCTAAATCGGAGAAAATTATACAAGATGATTTAAAAAATGCCATTCGCATTGCGGCCGAAAATATTGCCAAATTTCATAACGCTCAATTACCACAAGAAAATGAAGTGGAAACTACAAAAGGAGTAATATGCTGGCAAAAGCCTGTACCTATTGAGAAATTAGGTTTGTACATTCCAGGTGGTTCGGCTCCGCTAATTTCTACTGTTTTAATGTTAGCAATCCCTGCACAACTGGCAGGTTGTAAGCAAATTGTACTGTGCACACCACCCGATAAAAACGGTAAAATTAATCCGGCTATTTTATATGCAGCAAAAATTTCAGGTGTAACTGAAATTTATACTTGTGGCGGAGCACAAGCTATTGCAGCCATGGCTTATGGTACCGAATCTATTCCAAAAGTGGATAAGATTTTTGGACCTGGAAACCAGTTTGTAACCATGGCCAAACAAATTGTGTCATCGCAAGGAATAGCCATTGATATGCCTGCAGGCCCTTCGGAAGTAATGATTCTGGCAGATGAAACCGCCAATCCTGAATTTATTGCTGTCGATTTACTTTCACAGGCCGAACACGGAGCTGACAGTCAGGTTATATTGATTACTACAAGCAAACTGTTAATAAACCAAACCCTTGTTTGTTTAAATGATCAGTTGGAAGCACTTCCAAGAAAAGACATAGCCGGGCAATCTTTAAAATCCGGAGCAATAATTTTGGTTAGCACCGAACAGGAGATGATTCAAATTAGTAACCAATATGCACCTGAACATTTGATAATATCAACTCAAAAAGCTGATGAATTTGCACAAGAAATTACGCAGGCCGGATCTGTATTTCTGGGAGATTTCACTCCCGAAAGCCTGGGCGATTATGCATCGGGAACCAATCATACCCTGCCAACTAACGGGTTTGCACGGAGTTACAGTGGCCTTAATATGGATGCTTATTTTAAAAAAATAACATTCCAGAAAGCCACAAAAGAAGGGTTGAAAATCATTGGCCCGTTCGTGGAACAAATTGCCGAAGCAGAACAGTTGCAGGCTCACAAAAATGCAGTAAGCATTCGACTTAAAACGATGAAGAATGAAGACTAAAACTGATTTTGATATCAACAAGCTGGTTAGGCCTAATATTCTAAAATTAAAGCCTTACCAATCGGCTCGTGAGCAGATAAACGATCAAGATGCTATTTTACTCGATGCCAACGAAAATCCATTTCCTGTTGGATATAACAGATATCCGGATCCATTGCAACGAGAACTAAAAAGGAAAATCGCAAAACATAAAAATATTCCTGCCGAAAATATCTTTTTGGGTAATGGCAGCGACGAAATCATTGATTTGTTGATACGTGCTTTTTGCATTCCGGGTAAAGATTCGATACTAATTAATGTGCCTACATACGGTATGTACGAAGTTTGTGCCAACATGAACGATGCAGAAGTTATTAAAATTAACCTGAATAAAGAATTTCAAATTGATTTACAATCTGTTTTGAGAAATAGTCAGCAGGCTAAGCTCATCTTCATTTGCTCGCCAAACAACCCGACCGGAAACATAATAAAAAAGAAAACCATTTACAAAATGCTTAATCAGTGCAATGGCTTAGTTGTAATTGACGAAGCCTATATTGATTTTTCTGATGATGCAGGTTTTATGTCAGAAATTAAGAATTACCCAAACCTGATTGTGTTACAAACCTTTTCGAAAGCCAGAGCGATGGCAGGAATCCGGTTAGGAATGGCCTTTATGAATGCTGAAATCGTAAATATTTTAAATAAAATTAAATATCCATATAACATCAGCCTTCTAAATCAGAAAGCGGCGTTAAAAGCCCTGGATGATAATTCTGTAAATTCAGGAATCAAGGCAATTCTGGAACAAAGAGAATGGTTAATCTCTGAACTACAAAAACTCTCTATAGCCGAAAAAATTTGGCCTTCGGATGCAAATTTCCTTTTGGTTCAATTTCAAAATCAACAAAATGTATTCGAGTTTTTAAAAAAAGAAGGAATTATTGTGCGCGACCGATCTAACGAACCCAACTGCGAAGGCTGTTTACGTATTACGGTTGGGAAATCTCTTGAAAATCTAATGCTGATAACCGTTTTAAAGCATTTAGATAAAGCTGATTGTAAAATACTGAAATATAAAAACCATGTTCAAATTAATTCTTAGTGAAACTTAGTGTCCCGATAGCTATCGGGATAGCGGTAAACAAAATGACCAAAAAGTAAAAAACATAATAAAATATGAAAAAAATATTGTTTTTAGATCGTGATGGAACCCTTATCAAAGAACCTGAAGATGAACAAATTGATAGCCTGGAAAAACTGGAATTCGTTCCGGGAGTTATTAGAGTTTTATATCAACTCATCAATCAATTCGATTACGAACTGGTTATGGTTTCAAACCAGGATGGTTTGAGTAACGGCTCCTATCCTACCGAATCGTTCAATTTGGTTCAGGAAAAACTATTAACCACCTTAAAAGGCGAAGGAGTTGAATTTTCAGAAATACTTATTGATGATTCTTTTCCTTTGGATAAAAGCCCGAACCGAAAACCCAATACGGGTATGGTAAAAAAATATCTAAACCCTGAATTGGATTATGACAAATCCTTTGTTATTGGCGATCGTTTAACGGATTTGCAATTAGCCCGAAACATGAATCTGAAAGGGATTTTACTGGGAGAAAATAGTGATATTAGCATTACCAATAATAAAACACTATTTAACTGTAAAACCTGGGATAGCTTATTGGAAGTGATCAAAACAAACTGCAGGTCGGCGAATGTTGTCAGAAACACCAAAGAGACTCAAATTGAAATTCAGTTATCTTTAGATGGAAATGGAAAAACCCATATTTCTACCGGGCTGCGATTCTTCGATCACATGCTGGAGCAACTGGGCAAACACTCCGGTATGAATCTTTTAGTAAAAGTTAATGGCGATCTGGATATCGACGAACACCACACCATTGAAGATACAGCTATCACCCTGGGAGAAGCATTCATGAAAGCATTGGGAAATAAAAAAGGAATTGAACGTTACGGATTCACTTTGCCTATGGATGATTGCTTAGCTCAGATTGCCGTGGATTTTGGTGGCAGGCCATGGTTGGTTTGGGAAGCTGAATTTAAACGCGAAAAGATTGGCGATATGCCTACAGAAATGTTTTATCACTTTTTTAAATCATTTGTTGATGCTGCAAAATGCAACCTGAATATAAAAGTTGAAGGAAACAACGAACACCATAAAATAGAAAGCATTTTTAAAGCACTGGGAAGGGCAATAAAAATGGCGGTAAAGCAAGAAGAATATTCTTATGTGCTTCCATCGACTAAGGGGGTTTTGTAATGTGAAATTTGAAATCTGAAATTAACATGAAAATAGCAATCATAAAATACAATGCAGGAAATATTCAGAGTGTCGCTTTTGCGTTGGAACGGCTGGGAATAAAACCGGCTATTACCGATGATCCTGAAATCATTCAAAAAGCAGACAAAGTAATATTTCCCGGAGTTGGCGAAGCTTCGTCAACCATGAATTATTTACGCCAATCGAAACTCGATGTGCTTATTCCAAACCTGAAACAACCGGTACTTGGAATCTGCTTAGGAATGCAATTGATGTGCAGTTTCTCAACAGAAGGAAACACTCCCTGCCTTGGGATTTTTGACGAAAAGGTAGAGAAATTCCCACCCGGCAATAAAGTTCCGCATGTTGGCTGGAACAATATTAACAATCTTAAAAGTCCCTTATTTAAAGGTCTGCCAGAAAACAGCTATGTATATTTTGTACACAGCTATTTCGTAAATCAGAATTTTTACAGCATTGCTGAATGCAATTACATTAAACCATTCAGTGCAGCTTTACAAAAAAATAACTTTTTCGCTACCCAGTTTCACCCTGAGCGCAGCGGAAAAACAGGTGAAATCATTTTAAAAAATTTTATAGCGTTATGATAGAAATAATACCAGCAATCGATTTAATGGACAACCAATGTGTTAGGCTGTCGCAGGGAAAATATAACCAAAAAACCGTGTATTCAAGTCAGCCTGCACTTGTGGCAAAAGCATTCGAAAATCAGGGATATAAAAGATTACACCTGGTTGATTTGGATGGTGCAAAATCAGAAAAACCGGAAAATTTAAATGTTCTAAATGATATATGCTCTTCAACTAAATTAACCGTTGACTACAGCGGTGGAATACGTACCAAAAAACAAGTAAAAGATGCCTTGGATGCAGGTGCCAGCTATGTTGGAATAGGAAGTTTAGCAATAAAAGAGCCGGAAAATTTAAAAAAAATGATTCAGAAATTTGGTTCTCAAATCTTTATTGTTGCATCTGATGTATTTAATAAGCAGGTTTATATAAATGGTTGGACCAAAGAAACAGATATCAAGATTTTTGATTTGATCTCTGCTTATTCTGATTTGGGTGTTTCTAAATTCATATGTACTGATATAGAACGAGATGGAATGCTTTCGGGTGTAAATACTGATTTTTACAAATCACTCAAAGAGTCATTTCCGAAAAACTACATCATTGCCAGCGGTGGAGTAAGTTCTAAAAAAGATATTTACGATTTGGAAAAAGCAGGCATTGATGCAGTAATTGTGGGAAAAGCATTTTATGAAGATATCATTCCTGTTGAAAATTTAACCTTAAAACAATGTTAGCAAAACGAATAGTTCCATGTTTGGATATTAAAGACGGACAAACCGTAAAAGGCATTGAATTCGAAAACCTGAAATCCGTTGGCGACCCGGTTGAACTGGGCAAATATTACAGCTATAATGGAGCCGACGAACTGGTATTTCTGGATATTACGGCATCGCACGAAAAGCGCAAAACACTAAGCAAGCTGGTTACCCGGATAGCTAAAGAAATAAACATTCCGTTTACTGTAGGTGGCGGTATTTCTAGTATCAAAGATGCAGATGTGATTTTGTCTGCTGGTGCCGATAAAATATCGGTTAATTCTGCTGCCATTAATAATCCTGAGCTTATTAGTCAAATTGCTAATAAATTTGGAAGTCAGTTTATTGTTCTGGCAATAGATGCTAAATTAGAAAACAACCAATGGATCGTTTACAAAAACGGTGGCAGAATAAAAACCGATTTGGAGATTTTCAGCTGGTCTCAACAAGCAGAGTCTTTAGGCTGCGGCGAAATTCTGTTTACATCGATGAACCACGACGGAACCAAAAATGGTTTTGCACTGGAACCTTTAAAATGGCTTGCCGGAAACCTGAATATTCCGGTAATTGCTTCGGGTGGTGCCGGCTCTGTAAAAGATTTTGAAAATGTTTTTAAGTACGCAAACGTAGAAGCTGCTTTGGCTGCGAGCGTTTTTCACTATAAGGAGATTGAAATTCCAGGGCTAAAAAAACTTTTATACGATAATGAGATTCCTATGCGAATATAATAACTCATAGCTCTCGAATAGAACCACAAAGCTATGAGCAATGAGCTTTGAGCTATAAGTTAAAAAATACAATAAAATTCAAAACGTTAAAAAATGAAACAAATTTTAAATTTCAATAAACTAAACGGATTAATACCCGCAATTATTCAAGATTGTAATACCAAAGAAGTATTAATGCTTGGATTTATGAACCGGGAAGCCTACGAAAAAACTATAGAAAAAAAACTGGTTACCTTTTATAGCCGCACTCGTAACGAGTTATGGACCAAAGGAGAAACAAGCGGGAATTATCTAAACGTTAAAGAAATTATACCAGATTGTGACAACGACACTTTACTTGTTTTGGCAGAACCTGTCGGTCCCGTGTGCCACACCGGGAGTAAAACATGCTTTGGTGAGCAAAAATCAGTATTTAATTTGAATGATTTACAGCGAGTCATTGATCAGCGGCGCAATGAAATGCCTGAAGGATCATACACAACTAAACTTTTTGCAAAAGGGATCAATAAAATTGCACAAAAAGTTGGTGAAGAAGCGGTGGAATTAATCATCGAAGCCAAAGATAACAATGATGAATTATTCCTGAACGAAGCCGCCGACCTTACCTATCACTTGTTGGTATTATTGTCGGCTAAAGATTTTGGGATAAAGGATGTGATTAATGTTTTAGATAAAAGGCATCAGTAAATAATCGCAATTAGGCTCATTATTTACTAGGTGCTCTTTGTAAAATCCTTCGTGCGACTGTGTGGTAAGAAATATAAATCACAATAATACACGAAGGACTGCTTTTTATAATATGATTCAGAATTAATCTGTTTTTAATTTTAGCTCATACAAATCCGTTCTGCGGTCGCGCATATTTTTCACACTACCGTAGCGGTTCAATTCTGCTATAAGGTCTAAATCCACATCAACAACCAATATCATTTCGGTATTGGGCGTTGTTTCGGCTTTAATACCATTTATAGGAAAGGAAAAATCGCAAGGTGTAAAAACACCCGATTGAGCATATTGAATATCCATGTTATGAACTTTGGGCAAGTTTCCAACAGCACCGGCAATTGCAACATAACACTCATTTTCAATGGCTCTGGCTTGTGCACAACTACGAACTCTGGAGTATCCATTTTGAGTGTCAGTTAAGAAAGGTACAAATAATATTTTCATCCCCTCTTGTGCGAGAATTCTCGATAGCTCGGGAAATTCAACATCATAACAAATAAGGACACCAACAGGGCCACAATCAGTTTCAAAAACTTCAATTTTTTTACCACCCATAACGCCCCAATATTTCATTTCATCAGGTGTTACATGTATCTTTTCATATTGTTCATATGTACCATTTCGACGAACTAAATAACCAATATTATACAATGTGTCGTCTATTACATAAGGCATACTTCCAGTAATGATATTCACATTATAACTAATGGCAAGTTTTAAAAACCGTTCTAACATCTCATCTGTATAAGTCGCCAACTCTCGGATGGCCTCGGGTTCAGACAAATGATTGTACTTAGCCATTAATGGAGCATTAAAAAATTCAGGAAACAATGCAAAATCGCTTTTATACCCCGAAACAGCATCAACAAAGAACTCCACCTGTTCAAAAAGCTCGTCAACCGTTTTGTATTGGCGCATTTGCCATTGAATCAATCCCAGCCTTACAACAGATTTTTGAGTAGATAGTTTTTTTGTTTTTTTCGTATAATAAATATTATCCCACTCAAGCAAAACAGCATAGCTCTTTGATTCATCATCACCAGGCATATAACCGGTTAAAATTTTTTTCACATGAAAATCATTGGCTATCTGAAAGGTTAACGTAGGATCGTATATCTCTTTTAATTTTACTTTCTGAATATACTCTTTAGGTGAAAGATCCTTTTCATATTTATGATAATAAGGGATACGTCCGCCAAAAACGACGGCTTTTAAATTAAACTTCTCACATAATTCTTTTCGGGCATCGTATAATCTGCGTCCTAACCTTAATCCGCGATACTCTGGTTTTATAAACACCTCAATTCCATAAAGCACATCGCCTTTTGGGGTATGTGTGTTAAAGGTATAATTCCCGGTAATTTCTTTATAGGTATGCTCATCGCCAAAATGATCATACTTAATGATTAACGAAAGAGCACTACCCACAACAACTCCATTTACCACAACGGCAATCTGCCCTTCGGGGAAAACGTCGAGTAATTTTTGTAAATGAGATTCTTTCCAGTATGCACCTGGCCAGTTTGGATAAGCATCAATCATCGATGCTTTTAGTTCTTTATAATCATCAATCTTAAGATGACGTATTTCTACTGATTGTATTTCTTCCATTCTAAAATTATAAGCAGGATATTAACCCTCTAAAATTACATAATAAAATAATAACTTACGATTAAATATATTTGATATTTGATATTTGATATTAAATACTAAAATGCATTAACATTTCCGTTGTACAATAAACCAGGAATTTAAAAGATTTTTTTTATTATAAATCAGTGGTGTTTTTTGGCCATTTTCCAAAATTTCGCATCCTGCATATAAGGCAATAGCATGTCCGGCAGCTGTATCCCATTCCATGGTGGGTGCAAAGCGAGGATAAATATCGGCTCTCCCTTCTGCAACCATTACAATTTTTAGCGAACTGCCTTTTGATATAAAATCAATTTCTCCATGCTTAGCTTTTAACTTATTTATAAAATCTTCTGTTTCTTTATTCATATGCGACCGGCTACCAACCACTGTATATTTGTCTTTTTTGCTAAAAACAGGAAGTTTTTGAGATAAACCAATTAATTTTTCAATATGCAAATCATTCGTATCAATATTAAATACTGAAGTTTTATATGCCCCAAAATCTTTTAACGCAAAATATAAATCATTTAAACAAGGAGCATAAACTACACCTGCAATTGGAATTCCGTGATAAATTAAGGCAATATTAACCGTAAATTCACCATTCCTTTTAATAAATTCTTTGGTTCCATCCAGAGGATCAATTAACCAGTAATATCTCCATTTCGATCGTTCTTCGTAAGCAATATCTTTACCTTCTTCGCTAAGGATTGGGACATAAGTAGATTTAAGCATATCTACAATTATTTCATGCGCTCGTTTATCTGCCAAAGTTAATGGAGAATTATCTGATTTAATTTTTATCCCAAAATCTTTAGAATGATAAACTTTTAAAATTTCTTTTCCTGCCTTAAAAGCGGCTTCTACCGCAATGGTTATCAACTTATTACTTTTAATCATGTTTTAAAAATAGATTAGATTTAAGATAAAGACAGTTACTACCATATAAATTAAAGTTAAGGGAGCACCAACTCTAAAAAAATCTTTAAAAGAATATCCACCGGGCCCATAAACCATTAAGTTGGTTTGATATCCGTGTGGAGTAATAAAATTGGCTGCGGCAGCAAAGGATACAACCAAAACAAAAGGAACCGGATTGAGATCCAGGTTTGCAGCCATTGTAAGTGAAATGGGAAAAATTATGGCAACTGCTGCCTTATTAGTTATATAAGCAGCCAATATTGCTGTTATAAAATAAATTCCAAATAAAAGACCAATTCTTCCTAAAGGTAAAAATGCTGTAATTACCAGATCCGCAATTAATTCAGCGGCACCGGATTTCATCATGGCGGTTCCTAAAGCTAAAGCAAGTGCAATGATCATAGCAAGGTTATAATCTACTGCCTTATATAGTTCTTTTGGATTCGCAATTTTCATGGCTATTACGACCATCAATAAAACGACCAACCCCATAAATAGAGAAACAATATTGAGGGCAGCAAGTAATATGGTAAGTACCGTTCCTCCTAACAATGTCCAAACTTTATAAGCTTCAATTTTTTGAAAATCTTTAACTTTTGAAATAAAATAAAAATCCTGGGTATGACTCGAACGACTGATAAAATCGGCTCCGGTAAAAAGGAGTAAAACATCACCAGGCTTAATTATGATATCACCAATTTTTCCCGAAATACGTTCTCCATTCCGATGAACAGCAATGACAGCAGCATCATATTTCGCTCTGAAACGAATCTCCTTTACGGTTTTGTTTATCATGGATGAATTGTGAGAGATAACTATTTCAACCACTTCGGTTTGTTTCTTTTTATAAAGCATACCCACCGAAGGAAGTCGTAACCCAATATCTGAGTTTATCATCTCTACAATTGTTTCCGTATCCCCTGCAAAAATTAATATATCATCTTTTTGTAAAATAACATTGGGTTTTACTGATGATATCTTAAATGATTTTCGAATAATTTCTACCAAAAACAAACCCTTTAAATTTCTTAAATTAGCTTCTTCAATAGTTTTTCCTATTAATTTGGAGTCTTTACGAATCTCTGCTTCTACTAAATATTCTCGGGTATTGGTGGAGAATTTTTCGATTAAATCTAATTTATTGGGTAACAATTTTTCGCCAAAAAATAGCAAATAAAAAAAACCGATAAAAATCATTGGAACACCCACATATGCAAACTCAAAAATATTTAATGAATCCATTTCAGGAAAAATTTGCTGGTCAATTACCATCCCATTTACAATAAGGTTGGTTGATGTTCCGATTAGTGTTGCGCATCCACCCAGAATGGCAGCATATGACAAAGGCATTAAGAATTTTGAAGGAGAAATATTGTTTCTTTTGCACCAGTTATTCACATAAGGCATCATTACAGCCACCAGAGGAGTATTATTTAAAAATGCAGAAAACCCTGATATGATTATGGTCATCCGGCTTAAAAAACCACGATAACTTTTTGCCGATTTAAAAATTCGGTCAAATAATATTTCAACCACTCCTGCCTGTCGAATAATATCTCCCAAAACAAGCAATAAAATAATTACGGCTAATTGTTCGTTTGCAAAACCATTTAATATTTCACGTGGGGTTAAAATACCAAAAAAACCTAATGCTACAACAGCTATTACAAAAGTAAATGTGGTACCTAGAAGTTCCTGATATAAAGAAAACAGTATAAATAAAATTACGATAAATACTACGATTAATTCGAAAGTAATCATTATATCAAGTTCGTTAAATAATAAAAGCTTTACTAAGCAATAATATATTATCCTTAATAAAGCTAATATTAAATTGTGTTAGTCATTTATTCTTTTCCACTTTTACAATAAAATGCATTCACAACAAAAATAAGAATAAAGGACTATTGAACAAAGATTCGATAAATTATTTCTACCGTTTTATAATTTTAAATGTTTGTACTGTTTCTCCAGATGTACCAGATACCCTTAAAAGATACGATGAGGAACTTAATTCGGTTAAATTAATCTTATAGTGGCCTTCGGAGTGGCCCCATTTTTCTTTTAAAACGATTCTCGGATCAGTTTAATATTAGGGTGGAAATATCAAATATTATTTTATGATAAACATCATTAATACATTATTTATTGTCACCAGCGTAGTATATAGAGTTATTTTAGTAAAATAAAAGTTAATG